>NZ_JBEZJZ010000025.1:0-94974 GCF_040651455.1 Streptomyces sp. NPDC048483 | reverse complement strand
CGCTGGGCCGGTTCACCCGCTTCGGCGAAGAATTTTTCGATACCGCCCGGCGTGTAGGTGATCAGGAGCCGCACCGTGCTGGTGGGCTCGAACCGTTCCAATGTGCCCTCAGGGATATGGATAAAGGACCCGGGGCGGCCTTCGACCGTCTCGTCGCCAATGTGGTAGCGCAGCGTCCCCTCGATGACGTAGACACTCTCGATTCCGGGGTGGGTGTGGGGCGGCGGGCCCATCCGCTCCGGAAAGGTCATCTCCATGACGGTCATCGCGCCGTTGGTCTCGTCGCTCGACGCCTTGACCTCGTAGAGGCCGTTCAGCATCCAGAATGCCTTCCCGCCACCGCTGTGGCGCACGTGGGCGTTCTTCACCATGGGGCCGCTCCTTTTCTCGATGGCGTTGAAGGAGAGCGACGCGGGAGCCCGGCCGACCGCACCGTAGACGACGCAGGCATGGCCGCCCCGCTCATGCCGTAGCCCAAGCCGATGGGCAGCCGCCAGATGCACACGGGCAGTGCCGTCCCGTGGTCATTGAAGTCGAACTCGGAGTGTTGATTGCCATGCGTCGAAGGACTCTTGGTCTTCGCAAGCTCCGAATCAAGCGCAGGTCGCGCCCCACTACCCATGCGGCGGATGACCGTCACCGGAGCATCTTTCCCGCGCCGTAGTACCACCGAACCACTGCCTCACATTCCTCTCGGCGCGGCTCGCCTACAACGGACACGATGGCCTCCCGCGGGTAATCCCTACGGGGTTTCACGGGAATGGCGAACCGACCCGCCAGGGTCGCGCTTACCGACCCCACTGGTTCTGAGGAGTTCGTGTTATCCCCGTGCTGAGAGATCTGGGCGTGCGAAGTCGATTTCTCCTGCTGGCCCTGGTGCTGGCGGCGGGCACACTTCGCCGCACTGCGCGTGCGTGGCTGTCAGGTGTCGAGTTGGTCCCACCACCAGGCGATCGTGGGACTCGATGGAGGCGGGCCGGTCGGGAGGTCGCAGGGTGGGGTGCTGGTGCGTTGGAAGGCGTGGGCAGTGTCGGGGGAGAGATAGCGCACGGCGGTCGCTGCCATGGTGAGATTGCCGCTGATGATGCAGTCGAGTCCGGTGAGGTAGCGTCGCAGGTCGTTTCCAGCGTCCGTGAGGAGCTGGTCCCGCAGCTGGAGGTACAGGGTCAAGAGGCGGTCCCGCAGGGTGATGCCCTCGGTCACAGCCTGGCCGAGGGAATACTCGGGGTGTTCACGGCGCAGGACGTCGAACACGTTGTGCTTCCCGATCCTCAGACGGCGTTCCCTGGGGTAGGAGTAGCGGTCGTTGTCCAGGATGGCGGCGAGCATGCCGGCCTCGACGGCTGCGCGGAGCGTGGGGTGGGCCCACTCACGTTCGCCCAGCTCGATGCGCTCCACTGCGTCCAGGAAAGCGGCTGCGGAGTAGGATCCGGCGGAGCCGAGCCGTACCGCCAGGTAGTGGTTGAGAGTGCGGCTTCCCCCTTGTTCCCAGACGGCTGCCTCCCAGCCCATACTCGAGATCCAATGGCTCTGGCCGGCGACGAAGCGTTCCCACTGCACCGGGGTGAGGAAGTTCCGCAGCCGCGTGAACGCGTCCCGCAGGCCCGCGTCCATCGGGTCGGTGGCGTCAGGCCAAGAATGGGGCGAGCGCATGATCCGTTCCCAGCGGCCCGCGTCGACGATGAACTCACTGGCCTGCCGGGAAGCTGATACCCGCTCGTTGGCGGCCCACGCCCAGGCGTTGTAGTCGCACAGGGCCTGCGCCGTCGGCCCGGCAGCATGCGGGGTGACATGGATGGTGTAAGCAGCCCCGACCGAGGCGAGCATGGCAGTCCGCTCGGGGTCCCCACATCCCAGGTCGAACTTCTCGGCCCACTCCAAGGTGCGCTGCTGCAGCAGCACCGCCTCTGGGCTTTCCTGCGCGGGCAGGGGGCAGTAGAAGGTCAACAGACCCGCGTCAATCTCTTCGGTGATGTCGCTGAGCGTCATGGTGATCCTTTCTCCGTCGGCTTCATAGACGGTGAGCGAACGGGGAAGGACGGTGGGCAACTGCGACACGGTGGTGTGATGACGGTCCGACAGCTGCTGGGCGCATTGATCCAACAGACGCGCGACGGTCTTAACGGCCCGCCGTACCCCGGCGCAGAAGGAGCGCAGCGCCACCCGCCGGACGATGCCGGGGACTGAACCGGCACCCGATGCGGCACCGGCGGCATCGGTGCCCGCGACCGGCCTGGGCACGGGGCCGTGCGCGGCGGGTAGGACGGGGGATGAGACAGGGGTTGGAATGAGGGGTGTTGGGCGGGCATCGCGTTCACCTCGTCGCGGTGGGTTCAGAGGTCCCGGTCAGTGATCAGCTGTGCCAGCGCGGTCAGCTCCTGCGCGGGAGTGCGGGCCGGGTCGGCGGCGTGCAGGCTGTCCAGGGCCGCACCGATATGACGCCGGGCTTCACCAGCCGCCCAAGCCCGCCCCCCGGCCGCCTCCACCAGCTCCGCTGCGCGCTCCAACTGGGCCTGTGACAACGGCTCCCGGCGGTCGTAGAGACGGCTCAGTTCCCGCCCTGCCGCCCCATCGCTGGCCAAAGCGGCCGCCACGGGGAGGGACTTCTTGCGCGAGGCCAGGTCCGACCTGGCGGGCTTCCCGGTACGCGCAGGGTCGCCCCAGATCCCCAGCAGGTCATCGACCAGTTGGAACGCCACCCCCACATGCGCTCCGAACGCCCGCAGATGCCCTACGCGCGTCATGCCCGCACCGCCCGCCAGGGCGCCCAGGGCGCAGGAGGCCGCGATCAGCGCGCCCGTCTTGTCGGCCGCCATCGCCGTACAGTCCGCGAGCGACACAGCCGACCGGGTCTCCAGCAGGGCGTCGGTGTACTCGCCTCCGATCAGTTCCTGCACCGCGGCCGTCAGCTGCCTCGCTCCCCTCCCATCCAGCGGCGGCGGGGCATCCGCCAGAACCTGCACGGCCAGGAAGAACAGAGCGTCCCCGGCCAGGATCCCGGCCGGCACCCCCAGCAGGGCCCACAGCGCCGGCCGCCCCCGCCGCAGCCGGTCACCATCGATGATGTCGTCGTGCAGAAGCGAGGCGTTGTGCACCAACTCCACCGCCACCGCCGCCGGCACCCCCTGTAACCGCTCCCCGCCCACCGCCTCGCACGCCAGCAGCGCCAACGCGGGCCGTACGGCTTTCCCCGAACTCCCGGCCAGCGGCACGCCTGCCCGATCCCACCACCCGAAATGGACACCCACTAGGTGCTGGACCGGGCCCGGCAGCCCATCCACTGCCTGCCGCAGCGCAGGAAGCGTAACGGCCCCCGCATCGAGGAGAACCTGCCGCGCTGTGCGCACCGGCTGCACCGAGGACGCCACCGTCATCTTGGATACCCCCCGCCGACCGCCAGGCCACAGCCAGCTGTACCGTCCGCACACCACCGGACCGGCGCCCCGGTCTGCACGTCCCATCGCATACCTGCAGACCAGCAGTGACAACGCCACTCGCAGGGAGCGCGGATCGACACGATGCACTCTGTGGCTACTGCGCAGGACAACAGCGCCTCTTGCGCGCCTCCGGCGCTCAAACCCCGCCCCGCGCCGTAGGTGCGCGGCGACCTAGTGCTGGATTCCTCAAACGGTGTACACATATCGGCGCCGTAGTAGGCGAGTTGGTGGTGCGGGCCCGCCCCATATCCATGGGCGGGCCCGGGTGTTGAGCTGGGCTGTCGCCAGGCGGGTGGCTTGTTCGATCTCTGGTGGTCCGGCGAATGACTGGCCTGCGAGGGCGGCCTTGCGGAAGGTGCGCCACCAGCCTTCTTGGAAGTTGAGCCAGCAGGCTCCGAAGGGGATGAAGACGTGGTGGATGCGGGCGTGGTCCTCCAGGTCTGGGTGGACAGGCTGTTGTGCGAGGAGAGGTTGTCGGTGACGACGTAGATGTCCCCGGCCGGGTTGGCTGCCTCGACCTTCTGTAGAAACTGCTGGTAGAAGGCACTGTTGCGGGAGGCGGCGGTCATCGTGATCTCTTGTCCGTCCCGTACCCGCAGGTCGCCGTAGACCCAGGTCTTCTCTGGCCCGCGGCCGTAGTCGACTTCGGATTTGATGCGGTGGCCGTCCGGCGACCAGCCCGGCGCCGGTGGGAAGGTGCGTGGGACCACCGGCCCGAGCTCGTCGGCGCAGATGACCGTCGCGCCGTCGGGCGGGCAGGTGTACAGGCCGATGATCCGCGTCCTTTTCCCTCGAAGTCCGTATCCTTCGATCGAGTCCAGGATCGGGTGCGGCGCCAGCGGACACCCTCGGCCGGCAGAATCCTGCGGACGTGGGACCGGCTCACCTCGATCCCCTTTCGGCGGGCGAGTGCGGCAAGCGCATCGAGCGTCCACTCCGGCGGCGTTCTCACCAGGGCGATGATCCGCGAACGCTCCATATCGCCGATCCGCCGTTTGCGTCCCTGGCCACCGAGGTCTTCCAGGCCCTCCAGGCCACAGCGGTTGAAGCGGTGAAACCAGCGGCGCACGGTCTTCTGCCCGCAGCCCACCTCGTCCGCGATCGCCGGCACCGCAGACCAGCCCAGCTCAACTCGACCATCCGCGCCCGCGTCACCAGATCCCGCGGAGCCTTCCGTGCCCGCGCCAACCGACCGATCACCGCAAGCTCGTCATCATCACGCCCCGGCCGTGCCCGTAACACCATCGCCCAGCACCCACCCCGAGCCCCGCAACCACCCCGCCACCAGGACATCTACCCAGTGAAAGAGGAATCCAGCACTAGTTGAACAGATGAGAAAACGGGGCCCGATCGGTGTCCCCGCGCTGCCAGCACGGGGCCTTCAGCTATCCGAATGCCCAACGGGCATGCAAAATTGGGCGGTCGCTACCTAGTGGAGGGAACCGCAATGCCCCGCCCTGTCTCACCCCGTATCGCCGAACTGCGTGCCAGGAATCAGGCGCGTCTGAGGGAGCAGTACGAGGCGGGCACCCTGGGCCAGTACATCGGCATCCGGGAAGACCAGGTTCTTGGGTTCGGTGACCCGCTCGCGGCGCTGGCCGCGATGGACGCGCGGCCCGGGTGCATGGACGGCCAGGAGTACCGCAACCGCCTGCACGTGATGATTGCTCGTGCTCACGAGATGAGCGAGCAGGAGCGGGCGGCCGAGCAGCGGTTCCGTAAGCGGCAGCAGGAGCGCCGGCGTCGGTCACGGATCGCGTCCCAGCCTCGGGACCGGTACACCCTGGCGGAGGTGTACGAGCGTGACGGTGGCGAGTGTGCGCACTGCTTTACCGCGGTGCCGCGGCAGGCCGGGCCGCGCGACCCGCGTGCTCCGCAGATCGACCACATCCGGGAGATTGCCGACGGGGGCTCCGACACGTTGGACAACGTGGCGCTCACGCACCGGTTTTGCAACGCGGACCGGTCGAACGACGGCCGCAGGGCTACGCCTCAGCAGGCTCGGAAGCGCCTGGAGGGGAGAACGGCGCGGTACCTGGCCGAGGATCGGTGTTCGGCCAGCGTCACCAGGGAAGACGGCATCTTCTTGCATGAGATCCCGTGTGGCACCGTTCTCGACGGGGCCGGGGAATGCAAGAACGCTCACCGGCACTTCGTCTGGGAAGTGCAGGGCTAGGGCCTGTCCGGCGGATCATGCCTGGGACGCGGTGGTCTGGCACGCCCATCTGCGGCGTTGTCGTCGGTTGCCAACGCTCCGCGTTGTTGACGGCTCTGATCGCGGCGCTGTCGGGTCAGCTCGCGGCGAGCCGTGACTTCTTGACCTGGCATCCTTGAGCCGTCTTAGACGGTTCAATGGAAGGGGCGTGCTCTGCATGAGCAGCATCGCGGTCATCGGTCTGGGGGCGATGGGGAGGCCCATCGCACACAACCTCTTGAAGGCCGGCCACGACGTCGTGGTGTGGAACCGCTCCGACGCACCTGCGGAGCAACTCGTTGCAGCGGGTGCCCGTCGTGCCGCCTCGGTCGCAGAGGCCATGCACGCGCCGGTGGTCTTCTCGGTCCTGTCCGATGACCGGGCCGTCGCCGAGACGTTCATCGACTCCGGTGTCCTCTCCCAGATCCCGGCCGGGACTGTTCACGTCAACCTCGCCACGGTGAGTGCCGGCCTGGCTCGCCGGGTCGGCGCAGCGCACGCCGAGTCCGGTGTCGGGTACGTCGCGGCACCGGTCTTCGGCCGTGTTCCGGTCGCCGAAGCCGGGGCACTCAACATCCTTGCGGCCGGTGAGGACTTGCTGATCGACCGCGCGCAGCCGTTCTTCGATGTGATCGGCTCGCGGACGTGGCGCCTCGGCGACCGTCCGGAGCAGGCCAACATCGTGAAGATCCTCGGGAACTATCTGATCGCCTGCGCAATTCAGTCACTAGGCGAGGCCGTCAGCCTCGCGGAAGGTGCCGGTGTCGACTCCGGGCAGTTCGTCGAACTGCTGACCTCGACCCTCTTCCCAGGAGCCGTCTACGCAGGCTACGGGTCGATGGTCGCCGAACGGCGCTACCAGCCGGCCGGCTTCACCACAGTCCTGGGCCGCAAGGACCTCCACCTCGCGCTCGATGCGGCGATCGACCACGACATTCCGCTCCCGATCGGCCAGTTGCTGCGGGCTGTCTTCGATCAGGCCATCGCCGACGGTCACGGGGCGGACGACTGGGCGGTCATCGCGGAACAGCAACCGCGGTGACGAGGGGCAGACCGCTGAGGTAGGGGACCGTGCTGACGAGCTTGAGGGCACGGTCGCCGAGATCGTCGGTATGAAGTTGCCGATCGATGACGATGAGATTCCCAGAGGAAACACGAAAAGGCCCCCGGCCGTCCCTTCGCGGGACAGGCCGGGGGCCTTCTTGTTGCCTAGGGCCAGGTTCGGCGGATCATGTGACCTCGTCGCCCCGAGCTCGTTGACGTGTCCATGGGGCGGGGAGATCTCACGAACGCGGAGTGGGCCCGACTGAAGCCGCATCTGCCGAAGTCCGGCAAGCGGGGCGGTCGTTGGGCGAGCCATCGAAGGATCATCAACGGGATCCTGTACCGGCAGCGGACGGGGGTGCCATGGCGCGACCTACCTGCGCGTTTCGGCCCGCGGAAGACCGTGTACGAACGGCACAGACGCTGGTCTGCGGACGGCACGTGGGACAGGATCTTCGCGGCCGTCCTGGCCGACGCCGATTCCGAAGGCCGTGTGGGCTGGTCGATGGTGCGCGTGGACTCCACCTCCTGCCGGGCCCACCAGCACGCTGCTGGAGCCCGCCGAAGCCGCCCGCGGGTGCCGGGAAAAGAACAACGCCTCGCAACCAGCGCCCCGACGAGGGACTCGGACGCTCCCGCGGCGGCCTGACCAGCAAGATCCACCTCGCCGGGGAAGGCGGCCTGCGCCCGCTCGCGATGCTTGTCACCCCGGGCCAGTGGGGCGACGCCCCGCAGCTCATCCCGGTCATGGACCGCATTCGAGTGCACCGGCCCTGTGCGAGGGCCATGACGGCCTCCTCCAGGCTTACGCCGTCGTCCTCTGCCTCCTCGCTCTCCTCTGCCTCCTTGGTGGCCATGGCCGCGACTTTGGCCAGGTCGGTGAAGGTCTCGGCGTAGTCGCCCCAGAAGTCGGCGACAGTGACGCTGAGTTCGGCCCGGGCGGCTTCGGCGAGTTGGACGGCGACGGACACGATCTTTTCGTCCGTGTGGCCTTCGTAGTAGGCGAGGTGGGCGATGCCGTTTCGGGAGTCCATCACGGGCGTGAACTGGTCGAAGGTGATGGGCATCTTGCCCCTCATGACCTTCTCGGCGAGCTTGAACGCCTCGGCCATGCCGATGGTGCGGGCCTGGGTCAGCGGCTTGACGCCGGGCTGGTCTTCAAGGCCGAGGGCGTGGAACTTGAGGGACTGGTCTCCCTTGTCGGAGATCAGGAGGGGATTGGCCTGGCAGAGAACGGCCTTGAGGACGTGCTCGGAGCCCCATCCGGCATACAGGACGGCGAAGGTCGGCATACCGCCGCGCCAGGAGTCGAGCGCCCCCCCATCATCAGGGCGGCCATGTCGGCGATACGCTTCTTAATCACGATCTTCCTTCTATCAGACGGCCGTTCACGCCTTCCGGCGGGGCGAAACAGCACTGCGCCCCGCCGGAAGGTTCCGGCGGGGCGCAGTCGTGTTCGGGGTGGTGCTACTGGTCCGCGGTCTTTCGGCGGCGCATCCAGCACACGAGTCCGGCCCCGGCCGCGACGACGGCGGCGGCGATGCCGGAGATCAGTCCGATCGGGGTGTCGGATCCGGTGTGGGCGAGGTCGCCGTCAGGGTCCTTGGTGGCCGGCGGCCCACTGTGGTCACCACCGCCCGGGGTGGACGGGTCGGGGGCCGGGGTCGACGGGTGGCCGGTGGGCTTGTCCGTCGGTGTCGGCTTCGGGGTCGGGGTGGGCTTGTCCCCACCGCCCCCGCCGCCGCCGGTGCTGCCGTCGTTGGTGGCGGTGTTGCCGCCCAGCAGCAGGAGGTTGCCGTCGTTGCTCTTGGCGTTGTCCGTCAGCGTCTTGACGGAGGTGTGGGTCTGCTTGGGCAGGTCGCGGTGCTCGACCCGGAACCGGACCGGGCCCATGTTCCGCTTGGGCTGCTTGGAGAAGTCCACGCCGCCGACGGTGAACGTGTACCGGCCGCCTCCGGCGTCATGCTCCCAGGTCTCCTCGCCCTTCTTCAGCGACTCTATGTACGCGTCGTAGACCTTCTGACGCGTCCAGTCCTGGTTGGGGGCGCGCAGCGGCGTCGCGGTGATGTCGTTGCTGTTGATGAGCTTGTGGTAGTCGGTGGGGGTGATCGCGTCCTGCTGGCGGATGAACTCGGCCGCGACGCGTGCGGTGTAGACGCGGCGCAGGTCGGCGTAGCGCGGCAGGGTGTTCACGCGCTTTTCGATCTCGGGCATGATCAGCCGGTTCATGCGGCGTTCGGTGGCCTTGGTCTGCGCCTTGTTGAAGTCGCAGAGGTAGACGCTGTCGTTGCCGGGCATGTTGTTGATCTTCAGGTACTGGGCCTTGACCGCAAGGGGCGTGTCGAGGATGTGGATGCCGCCCTTTTCCTCACGGACGACGGCTTCCTTCGGCTCGATCCACTGGCGGACCTGGAACCAGCAGGGCTCACCCTTGCCGTTGCGGGGCAGCGACTTCCAATAGGTGTCCGCGCCCGGGTACTTGGTGGGGTTTGCGGCCTGCGCGAAGTCCTTCTTCAGCGCCAGGTCGGCTTCCAGTAGGACCCGGCCGGCGTCGGTCTTGCCGAACGTGGTGTCCATGATCTTGTCGGGCTGGTCCGGGTTCAGGTTGACCCAAAACTTTTCCGGCGACAGGGACAGCCACGTCAGGAAGGAGTCGGAAATGAGCTGCGACTTGGCTTTGCCGCCCCATCCGGACTGCTCGGAGGGGTCTTCCTTCGCGGAGTAGCTGTAGTCGAGGCCCTTGCCCTTGACGGGCTTGCCGACGTAGCGCAGCTCCAGGCTGGTGAAGTCCACGCCGCCCGGTCCCCGCGGGGAGAGTCCGGGGTTGGCGAGGTTCTTGCGCTTGAGGTACTCCTGCATGTCCTTCGGCGTGGGCCTCGACTCGCGGATCGCGTCGTTGGCTCCGCCTCCGGCGATGCCGGGACGGCCGGGGGCCTGCATGTCCTTCGACTTGTAGCGCACCCCGCACGGCTTCTGGGCTGCGGCGAGGGTCATGGTGCCGGTACCGGTGCTTGGGGTGCAGCCGGCGGGGGCCTTTTCGATCTGGTCGGAGTGGTAGTCGTAGGTGCTGACCGTGCGGCCGTTGGCCTTGGCGATCTCCTTCTGCTTTTCGATGAAGGTGACCGTCTCGCCCTTCTGGGGCTCGGCGAAAACGTTCTGCCAGGACGTGCCCTTCCACTTGGGGTCCTTCGCCCAAGCCCGGTCCTTCGGCATCTGATCCTTGCTCATCTTGCCGTTGGACTTGATCTCGATGATCTTCCCGGCCTTCTCGTTGTACGCATCGAGCTGGCGACGGTGCGGGAGACCGGTGTCGGGGTCGGTGAAGATCACCTCCTTCTGACACAGCCAGTTCTTGCTGGTCAGCCCGTGGTCCTTGATGAACTTCTTCTCGAACGCCTTACCCCGCGGGTCGTTGCCCGCGTTGCGGATCAACCGGGCGTCGCGCCAGTGCGACCAGTCGTCCCACACCCTGGTTTTGGGGGTCTTCTTCGCGTTGATCCACGTCCAGTAAATCCGGTCGAGAGGCTTGGACTTCGGCGGTTTCCGCTTCAGCTTCCCGAGGCGGGCCTCCTCCTCGGGGGAGGGCGGTCCCAGGCCGTCCCACTTCTTGGCGGGGTTCTCGTACTCGTAGCTGTCGCGCTGCGACTCCGGGCGCGCGTGGTCGCCATCGGGCAGGTCGACGATGCCGGCCATGTCTTCGAGGAGGTCGTAGTACTCAAAGCACGGCATACCCGGGTCGAGGGGCTTGGGCGGGCGCGGCGCGGCCTGCGCAAGGGGTGTCAGGGCGCCGAGCGACATGATCGAGGCGCAGGCCACAGCGACGGCCGTGCGCAGCAGCGCGGCCATGCGCCGCGGACGTATGGAAGGTTTCACGGTGTTCCCCGTCGGGGGCCCATGGGGTGAGTACGTTCGCGGCGGCAGGGGCCCCCGTGGTCTGTGTGACGCCGCGAAACGCTCTCACCATAGCCAGTCAACTCGCAGTCATGGAGCGGTAAAACCGGCGTGGGCACTCCAACTTGTGGTGTATGCACGATCGTTACTCGTCGAGCCAGGTCTCTTCGAGATCTCCGATGGCCTCTTCGGTACGGGTGACGCGGAACGAGGACAGCGTCAGGTGGTGCCGCTGGGAGGGCACCACGGCCTTCAGGCATGCTTCAAGGGCTGCGGCGTAGTTCATGTCCTGGGGGTCGACGTCGAAGTCGAAGCCGGGGGGCAGCTCGGCGGAGGCGCAGAAGGCGGCGATGACGTCGCTGACGCTGTCATCGCGCACGTCCCAGGTCTCCTCTCCCGTGTAGCCGTCCGCCCACAGCCGGACCCCGGTGGGGTGGATGACGACGTAGGCGCTGTAGTCGATGGAGAAGTCGATGGAGGCCGAGCCGATGACCGCAGCGTTCGGGTACTCCTTGGCGAGCTCCTCGGCCTGGTCCCGCAGAGCGAAGGAGCCCATACGGTCGACCAGGGCCGCATCGGTGATCTCGATGACCGGGCCCCAGCATCCGATGTGGACCTGTTCGAGATCGGAACGGGTGTGATGCGGGACGATGCCGATGTCGGAGGCGCGCATCGGGCCAAGCTCGACGCCCACGCTCTCGACGCTCAGCAGGGATTCGGCGACCTGGCGGGCACGAGCGTGGTCGTTGGGCGGCAGGGACCCGAAGGCGTGCGGGGTCGGGTTGTCGATGACGGTGAGGGTGTAGCCGCCATGGCGCAGTATCCGGGCCTCGGGCGGGTGCTCCCACATGCTGTTGTCGGTCATGGTCGACCACCGTAAGGGATCAGCATTCTTCGAGGCGACACCATGCGTGAACTGCCCGCGCAGAGAGGATCCGTGATGGTCAGCCCTGCCGCCTAGGCTGGCCCGCATGCCCCCGATCGAATACCCGGAATACCCGCACAGTGACAGCACGGCCCAGAACATATGGCTGGATGAGCTCGGCATCGAGATCGGCAAGCTCGAAGTGCGTGACGGTATGCCGGTGCCCGATGGCTTCGTGTTCGACTACAGCCCCGCCAGCCTGCCCGTCCTGGAAGCCGCCGCCCTCGAATATCAGGACCAGCCCGGGCACGCATCCCGCATCGACCTCTACATCCGTGGCCTGGGCGCCTACCTGGGTGAGGCGATCTTGTTCACGGCCGGCGGGTACTGGGACCGATCCGAGGACGAGGGGGAAGACCCCGTTGTGATCGTCGACCCCGTGCACAAGGCCGGTCCGGTTGCCGTGTGCGACATCGTCCGCACCGCCCTGAGCGACGGCACCGGCGGGATGTTCGCCGAGGAGCACGGATGGATGCAGATCGCCGCGGACGCGCAGCGGGAGAAGGACCCCGCATGGCGGCCGGTGAAGGCCGACGACGGCATCGACCGGCCCAAGGCGGGGTGAACTGCGGTGCTGGGTCCTGGTGTTGGCGGGACGCATGGGGTGCGTGAGCGCTAAGTGCTGTTGTAGTCTGCTCGTTCCCCGTGGCCCCAGAAGGCCCCGCCGGTTTGGTCACCGGCGGGGGCCTTCGTCGTTGTGCGGGGGGCAGGGTGTCGGCTGTAGGGACTCGCGGCTCATGTCGTACGCCGGGGTGCTGGCCTGGTGCGCTTCGGCAGTCTCACGGGCATGTTGTGCGGCTTGCGTCTCATGGCCATGTCGTATTCCTCGCCGCGGAGGTCTGCCAGCCATCGGCGCAGACATGCACAACCCGCCGCACGTGCTGGCCCGCACGCCCTCTTTCGCTTCCGCGCGACCGACTCGTCGACGGACTTCACGGGTAATCCCGTGGCGTTGTGCCTGTTGGGGGGAGCGCTGTCGAGGTGCGGGGAGCCGGTGGACGGTCGCCCGTCCCAGGTGTTGTCACCGTGGAAGGAATGCGCATCATGACGTCCATCGCTCTGCCCGATTTCTACATGCCGTGGCCGGCCCGGCTGAATCCCAACCTGGAGCAGGCCCGCGCGCAGAGTCTCGTCTGGGTACGGCGGATGGAGATGCTCGAACCCGTCTGGGACGAAGAACGGTTCACGGCGATGGACTTCGCCTTGTTCGCCGCCTGGACCCACCCCGACGTACCGCCTGAGGAGCTCAACCTCCTCAGCAACTGGTACATCTGGGGCTGGTACGTCGTCGACTACTTCCCGCAGACCTACACCGGGGCGGAGGATGTGGGCGCCGCCAGGGAGTACCTGGGACGGCTGCTCGCGTTCATGCCCACCGACGGGAAGCCGAGCGAGCTCACCCCGGAGAACCCTCTGGAGCGCGGCCTGGTCGACCTCTGGGTTCGTACCGTGCCCGGGAAGTCACGTGCGTGGCTGCGTCGTTATGTCGCCATCGTCCAGGACATGGCGCAGGAGGCGATGCGTGAACTGTCCAACCTCAGCCGGAACGAGTGCCGGGTGCTTGACCCGATCGAGTACCTCGAAGTCCGGCGCTCGGTTGGCGGGATTCTCTGGTCGGCCCAACTCGTCGAGCACGCCTATGGGCTGGAGCTTCCGCAGCGGCTGCTTGATGCCCGGCAGCTGAAGTTGCTGAACGCGGCCTTCGCCGATGCCGAGGGCCTGCAGAACGATCTCATCTCCTACGACATCGACATGGCGGAGGGAAAGGTCAACAACGCCGTGACGGTGGTGGGCCACTTCCTGGACCGCGATGCGCAGGACGCGGCTGGCCTCGTCAATGACCTCGTCACCGACCGGATCGAGCAGTTCGAGCACACCTGCGCCACCGAACTGGCGCCCGCGTTCGACGAGTACCTGCTGAGCCCGGTCGAACGGGCTCAGGTGCTGCGCTACGTCCAGGGCCTGAAGGACTGGATGGCGGGCAACCTCGAATGGGCGCTGCGCCCCGGTGGCCGCTACCTGCCGGAGCGGTCCGGTGACGCCGTGGCGGAAGGGCCGGCGGTGCCCGGTCCGACCGGCCTCGGCACGGCGGCGGCCAGGCTCGGGCTCGCCCCTCACCAGGTGGGCCGCCGGTCGCGCAGCTATCGGAACCTTCCCCGGCAGCCGCGCGAGCAGATCGACCTGCCCGACTTCTACATGCCGTTCCAGCTTCGGGTGAACCCCCTCCTGCCCGTCGCGCGCGAGCACGGCAACGACTGGATCCGCGGCACCGGCATCACCAGCGCTCCCGGACTCGGTATCTGGAACGAGGCGAGCATTCAGGCGGCGGACTACCCGCTGCTCGGCGCGGTGGCGTTCCCCGATGCGAAAATCGCCGAACTGGACCTGTTCAACGACTGGTACACCTGGGGGTTCATCCAGGACGACTACCTGCTGGAGGTGTTCAAGCGCCGCCGTGACCTACCGGGGGCGAAGGCGTATCTGGAGCGGCTGGCGCGGTTCCTCCCGGTCGACACGCTCGCCATGCCGGTGCCGACCAATCCCCCGGAGCAGGGACTGGCGGATCTGTGGCTGCGCACGGCACCGGCCGTCTCGGACGGACTGCGCCGCAAGCTCGCCGCAAGCTGGGTGGCCCATATCCGGTCGGGCCTGTGGGAGATCTTCAACCTCGTGCACAACCGGGTACCGGAGCTGATCGACCACATGGAGATGCGACGGCTGAGCCTGGGGGCCGAGGTCATCATGGACCTGTTCGGCTACGGATCGGAGGAGACCATCCCGGACGCAGTCATGCGCAGCCGGCCAATGCGCCGACTTGCAGCGGCGGTCGGAGACTGGGCGGGCTGGCTCAACGACGTGATCTCGTACCAGGTGGAGATCGAGTACGAGGACGACCTCAGCAACGGCGTACTGGCACTGCGCCGATTCCTCGGCAGCGACCTGCCGGAGGCTGTCGACGGGGTCAACCGGCTGCTCACCGCCCGCCTGCAGGAGTTCGAGCACCTCCGCGACACCGAACTCCCCGAACTGTCCGCCGAGTTGAAACTGGGCGAGGAAGAGCGCGCGAGCCTGGCCGACCACCTACGCCAGATGGAGGAGTGGATGGCCGGATTCTTCCACTGGACCCTCGGCACGAGCCGCTACACCGACTTCCGCACCCGGACCACACCGGTCGCCACGCTGCTGCGCGGCCCGGTCGGGCTGGGGACATCGGCGGCCAGGTTCCCGCTAGGTATGCGGCGAACCGGCCGGCCCGTTGCGAACTGAATCCCGGCCGCAGAGCGGGCACCGCCACCTTGCCTGCGACTACGTCAAGACAGGGGAACACGCAGTCAGAAGAACCGACCGCCCCCACAGTCCGACACCGTGTCCGGCTGCGCGGCGACCGAGCCCACCACGGTGATGTCGATCTGCTCGCTCATCGCGCTGACCCCGCTCAGAGTGGCAGTGGCCTGAAGTCGGCCCGTGCCGGGCGGGAGGGCGAGGTCGGCACACCGACGGGAGCAACCTTTCACGGCTTCACTTGAACGAGCAGCGGTCACGACCCGTGAGTCTCAACTCCGTGTCGGATCCGACTCTGATCCGACATCGACCGGGATCACCTTCCCACCGGACACGGTGAAGGACCCGTCCAACGGGAAGTACATGAGCGGCAGAGGTGACCTCTACAACGAGGACGGCAGCCTCTTCCAGCGCGCCGAGGACGCCCCCAAAGACAAGCCCGCCCAACCCGCCCAGGGCGCAGACAACCCACAGACCGAGACCCCGGTCCGCCAGGAACAGCGGGTCCCGGCCGGCGTCGGCGGACGGGGCGACGACTTCACACGCGTCGGCTCGGAGATACCCGACCCGGCCCATGCGGGCGACAACGCGGGCCACGGCGACACCGGCCCGGGAGAGAACACTCCCATGGGCCGTGCCGGCGACCATAACGCCCCAGGCGGCAGCGTGGGCAGCCAGATGCCCACGAACAACCTGGACAACACCCCAGCCGGTGGTGGCGGTCGCACCGACCCCCCGACCACGGGCGGCGGCGGTGTCCGCGACCTCCCGGGCGGCGGCAGCCAAGACCTTTCCGGCGGCACCACGGCCCGCAACGACCTCCTCGGCTCCGCCCACCCCGAGGCACCGGGCACGGGCGGCCTAGACGACGCGGCCCACGGAGCTGACGATGGTGCTGGTATCAGTGCCGGCAACGATGCGGCCACGCCGGGCGGTGGGTCCCCTGGTCCCGACCGAATCCCCGGTCCCCCGAGCTTCATGCGGCACGGCGACAACCCCTACGGTCCACCCGGTTCGCTCACGCCGGAACAGATCAAAGAGATCCAGGTATACCGGGCCAACTATGAGGACGGGTATTTCAAGGAGCACTACGCGAAGCACCCGAATCACGCCCAACGGCTCGACACCGACGCCGTGGACGAAAGCGGCTACCCACCTCCGCAGTTGATTAAGGATCCCGCCAACCTGAAGGCATGGATCCCCAAGGACAGCGCTCCGCCACCCTTCCCCGCAAAATACATGCCTGATTGGGACCGCGGGCGTACTGCGACGCAGTTGACCGATCCCGATGCGCACAGGATTCTCGACGACAAGGCCGTCAAGCGTCATGAGTCCATCAGGAAGGACGTTCCTTGGCACGACCCTGTCAGTGAGGCCAAGAAGGCTTGGAAAACGGATGGCACTCCTGAGAGCAAGGCTGCATACGAGGCACTGAAGAGGCAGCACGCACCGTTCCATGAGGCGATGACGAAGCACACCGAGGCGTACGGTGAAGCGGTCGCCCAGCATCACGTGATCTCGGAATTCTATGCTGGCGCCAAAAGGGAGTCGCTCGCAGGGCCGAAGAACGGCAATGACCAGTTCGATCAGCTTTGGAGGTGGAAGAACGACGACGGGTTCACAGTTATCGAAGCTAAGAGTGACGTCCGTACAAAAATTAACGAACGCACGCTCCCCAGCGGCTACAAGGCCGAGCAGGCGTCGCGCGAATACTTCCTCGACATCATGAATGAAATGTGGAAGAGGGGGGCCAACGACAACGCGAAGGAACTGCAGCTGTATACTGATCTAAAACGCGCACTGAAGGAAGGTAACGTACATTACATCCTGGTCAAGGGTGTTTCCGATGGCCCGAGTTATGGCGGCTTCAAGAGTCGGCGAGCCAATATCGGGAAGTTCAAAGAAGATGACTTCGGTTTCGAACTTCAGTGACAGGAGAATTTGGTGACGGTGACGGTGGCGCGACACGATAGCCCCTCGGTCGACGAGGGGGTTGTCGAGCGCCTGGCCGACGAGCTTGCGGACAGTGTCCGGAGCCTGGATGCGTCGCCGGCCGTCTTCGGCATGGCGCTGAACGAGGCGCTTCTGCAAGTGCAGGTGCACCAGGCGCTCAACCCCCGGGGTAACCGACTCCCGACCTGGGTGGCCACCGTCTCCGCGATGCAGGTCGGTACGGCAGCCTTCGCTGCCGCGACGGCCGAGGGGCCGATCGAGGCACGCATCATGGACGAAATGCGCACTATCCAGGCGACGGGACCGCAGTTCTACGCGAACGCCGGGAACTGGCTGACCACGCTCTGGTTCGTCATCATCTGCCGTGACCAGGCCCGTATGGACAAGATGTGCCAGGTGCCGCTCGATCTCCTGCGGGCGTCCGGGGCAGAGGGCGACGAGTACGTCTACCACTGGGTCGACAGTCTCCAGAAATACTGGCGCGAGGAGCCGGGGCTCGTCGAGAAGCTGACAGCGGCGATCGAAATGTCCGACCCGGACATCGCGACGATCGCGCCCCGCGACCTCCTCCAGTGCATCCTGTATCCACCGATCCGCCTCTTCTACCAGTTCATGCGCAAGGATCACGAGGGCTTCAACCAAGCGCTCGCCGAGGCGCTCGAACTCCATAAGGCGTACTGGAGCCGGGAGGACCGCTCCGACGACATCGCCGGCTACCTCGCCCTGGGACCACTGGCCATGGCATGCCTCGCCTACGATGCTGGAATCCCGATCGAGGTCGAATCCGAGTACCTGCCCATCCGGCTCCTGGATCGTTCCTGGCTGGGTGAGTTCGACACGTGAGACGCACGAGCGTGTCCCGCCATCCCTTCCCCACAGGGAACGCAGAAGCGGGCCTCGCTGTTCTCCAGGAGAACGCGCAGGAGCTGATCGACGGCCTGGAGGCTCGCTCCACCAGGCTGGGCGATGCCGTGGGCACCACGCTCACCCTGGCCAAGGCGCACTGCCTGATGGACCCGAGGGCTTCGATCTTCCCCACGTGGGATGCCTGGGTTAACGCGATGCAGGTCGGCTCCGCCGTGTTCGCTGCCGCGACCACAACCGAGGCACGAGTTCAGTGCCGCATTGCGCACAAAGATCGGATACTCCAGGCCACCGGCCCGCAGTGGTATGTGCACCCGAACACCTGGCTCACCGCCTTCTACCTGGCAGTGGTGTGCCGGGAACGGGACCGGATCACGGCCCTGTGCCAGGTGCCGCTGTCCCTGCTGCGTGAGAACGGCTCGCGCTTCGACGAGTTCCAGTTCGCCTGGATCGACACCCTCCAGACCTACTGGCTCGGCGGCCCCGACCTCGGCCAGAAGCTGGTGGCCGCGGTGGATGGCACGGACCGGGAAGCCGTCACCGACCCGGAGGCGGTGGGCAAGCTAATGTACCCGCCGATGGAGATGTTCCACCGGATCGTCCGCAAGGACCACGCCGGCTTCAACCGTGCGCTCGTCGCCGCCCTCCAGTGGCACAAGGAGTACTGGAGCGAGGAGGACCGAGCCGCCACTATTCCGGGCCTCGTCGCGCTCGCGCCGCTCGCCATCGCCTGTTTCGCCCACGACGCGGGCATCTCCATCGAGGTCGAGTCCGAGTACCTGCCCGCCACCCTCCTGGGGCGCAACTGGTGCGGTGAGTTCCCCACGTAAGCAGGCAGGCCATCAGCGGCGGAACGGTCTCTCGGACGGCTCCACGGTCGACAACCATCCCCGGCGCCGGCGGGCACACGGACGAAACTCTCCCGGCTCAGGCGCGGCTGACGACACCTCGGCCTTCCGGGAGCGGTGCCGTACCTCGCGCCGACCGTGGTGTTCGCACCAGTGGCGTTCCGCCCGGTCGGCGCCGGTCGCTGCACCGTTGATGAACACTAGAGCCTGTCTGATCGACGGCGACGGGATGCCGTGGCAACTAGGCTCCGACGACCTGTGGACGCCCTCGCGGTGCCTCAGGTTTCTTATGTGCTCGTTTCGAGGACGAGCCGAACAGACTGCACCGTCGCGGTCAGCGGGTCCTGGACGGTGAGGCCAGGGCGTGCGTGTCTGAGCTGGACGTGACGATGCGAACCCAGTGCCGGAGCCGTCGGACCGAACGCGCCCAGCGTTGAACAGGAAACCGAGTCCGCCTGTGTGGTGGGGGAGATAAGGGCACCGATTACAGACGTGTTGCGTCGGTCGCAGGTGACGCACCACTCCTGGCCGTCACCCGTGCTCGCTGCAGGGTCTGCGTTTCTGTGAGCACTGGTTCCTGCGGGAACGCCAGAATCCGGACTGGGCGAGCAGTGGCCGTGTCGGTCGATCATGAGCATTCGGGTGAGGGATTCCCGTCCCAGGTCCGCGTACACGCCCGCACCAACTGGTTGATGGCCCGCCTGAAGGTCCCAGTGTCGCGTCTACTGGCCTGGGGCGAGACTCGGATGGTGCTCGTGATCGATCGACAGTGCTCACAGAGGCGGCCCTGCCTCCAGGCGAAAGTCGATTCGGCATAGGCGGGGCGGTGCCGTACAGTTCACAGTACCGACGCGGGGTGGAGCAGCTCGGTAGCTCGCTGGGCTCATAACCCAGAGGTCGCAGGTTCAAATCCTGTCCCCGCTACTCACATGTGAAGGCCCGGCATCCGCCGGGCCTTCACTGCGTCCGGGCCCGCTGACACTCGCTCGGTCATGCAGTGGTCTGGAGGCAGGCCGGCCCCAGCAGTGCCTTGAGGTCGCCGAAGAGCGCGGGGTCGGGTTTGACGCGGTGTCGGTCCAGGCGCAGGACGGTGGTTTTGCGGGGGCCTTCGAGGCGGATGCGGACTTCGGAGCTGCCGCGGTGGTGTGTGAGGACTTCGCCGAGCTTGGTCACCAGTGGCGGGGTGACTTTCACCGTGGGAATGGTCAGCACGACGGGTGCGTCGGTGTGGGCGTTGGATACGTCGGGCACCATGAGCTCCATCGCGACCAATCGGGGGATGTCTTCGCGCTTGTCGAGCCTTCCCTTGATGAAGACGACTGAGTCTTCGACGAGTTGGGTGGAGACGAGTTGGTAGGTGGCGGGGAAGAACATGCAGTCGATGGAGCCGGCTAGGTCCTCGACGGTGGCGATGGCCCAGGCGTTGCCCTGTTTGGTCATCTTGCGCTGCAGGCCGGTGATGAGGCCGCCGACGGTGACGATGGAGCCGTCGGAGTGCTCGCCGCCGGTGAGCTGGGAGATGCCGACGTCGGCTCTCTCGGCCAGGACGTGCTCGATGCCGAAGAGCGGGTGGTCGGAGACGTAGAGGCCGAGCATCTCGCGCTCCTGGGCGAGGAGGAACTGCTTGTCCCACTCCACCTCTCCGATCGGCGCGTCCATCCCGAATCCCGGGCCGGCGTCGGGGCCGGTGTCGCCGAGGTCGCCGAAGAGGTCGAACTGGCCCTCTGCTTCTTTGCGTTTGACCTGGACGACGTTTTCGATCACCGGCTCGAAGACGGCGGAGAGGCCCTTGCGGGTGTGGCCCATTTCGTCGAAGGCGCCGGCCTTGATCAGGGACTCGGTGGTGCGCTTGTTGCAGACGACCGCTTCGACCTTGTCGAGGTAGTCGGTGAACGAGGAGAACTTTCCCTTGGATTTGCGGGAGCGGATGATGCCGTCGACGACGTTCTGGCCGACGTTGCGCACTGCGGTGAGGCCGAAGACGATTTCGGTGTCGCCGCGGGGCGTGAAGTTGGCGTCGGATTCGTTGACGTCGGGGGGCAGGACCTTGATGCCCATGCGCCGGCACTCGTTGAGGTAGAGGGCCATCTTGTCCTTGTCGTCCCGGACGGACGTCAGGAGCGCGGCCATGTACTCGGCCGGGTAGTTGGCCTTGAGGTAGGCGGTCCAGTAGGTGACCAGGCCGTAGGCGGAGGAGTGCGCCTTGTTGAAGGCGTAGCCGGAGAAGGGGACCAGAACGTCCCAGACGGCCTGGATCGCCGCGTCGGAGTAGCCGCGTTCGCGGCAGCCCTTTTGGAAGGGCACGAACTCCTTCTCCAGGACCTCCTTCTTCTTTTTGCCCATCGCGCGGCGCAGGAGGTCGGCCTGGCCGAGGGTGTAGCCGGCGAGGACCTGGGCGGCTTTTTGGACCTGCTCCTGGTAGACGATCAGGCCGTAGGTGAGGCCGAGGACGTCCTTGAGGGGCTCCTCCAGCTCCGGGTGGATCGGGGTGATCTCCTGGAGGCCGTTCTTGCGCAGCGCGTAATTGGTATGGGAGTCCATGCCCATGGGGCCGGGCCGGTAGAGGGCGCCGACGGCGGAGATGTCCTCGAAGTTGTCGGGCTTCATCAGCCGCAACAGCGAGCGCATCGGGCCGCCGTCGAACTGGAAGACACCCAGCGTGTCACCGCGGCGCAGCAGGTCGTAGGTCTTGGAGTCATCCAGGGTGAGGTCGAGGAGGACGAGGTCGGTGTCCTTGTTCTTCTTCACGGCCTTGACGGCGTCGTCCATGATCGTGAGGTTGCGCAGGCCCAGGAAGTCCATCTTGAGCAGGCCGAGAGACTCGCAGCTCGGGTAGTCCCATTGCGTCACCACCTGGCCGTCGTTCTTGGGCGAGAAGACGGGGGCGTGGTCGGTGACGGGTTCGCTGGACATGATGACACCGGCGGCGTGGACGCCCATCTGCCGCACCAGGCCCTCGATGCCGCGGGCGGTGTCGATGACCTTCTTCACGTCTGGTTCGTTCTCGTACATCCCACGCACCTCGCCGGCCTCGCTGTAGCGGGGGTGGCTGGGGTCGGTGATGCCCTTGAGGTCGATACCTTTGCCCATCACCTCGGCCGGCATGGCCTTGGTGATGCGGTCGCCCATCGCGTAGGGGTAGCCCAGGACCCGGGAGGAGTCCTTGATCGCGTTCTTGGCCTTGATGGTGCCGTAGGTGCCGATCATGGCGACCTGTCGGCGCCGTACTTCTCCGTCACGTAGCGGATGACTTCGGCGCGCCTGCGCTCGTCGAAGTCGATGTCGACATCCGGCATCGAGATGCGCTCGGGGTTGAGGAACCGCTCGAAGATCAGGCCGTGCGTGATCGGGTCGAGGTCGGTGATGCCCATCGCGTACGCCACGATTGAACCGGCCGCGGAGCCTCGGCCGGGGCCCACCGCGATGCCGTTGTTCTTCGCCCACATGATGAAGTCGGCGACCACGAGGAAGTAGCCCGGGAACCCCATCTGGATGATGATGCCCATCTCGTACTCGACGAGGTCCTGACGGTCCTGGGGGACACCGCCCGGGTAGCGGCGGGCCATGCCGCGCTTGACCTCCTCCTGGAACCAGGAGATCTCCGTGAACCCCTCGGGCACGTCGAACTTCGGCATCAGGTCGCGCTTTTCGAACATCCCGGCCGTGTCGACCCGGTCGGCGATCAGCAGCTGACTGTTGCGGCATCCCTCCTGCCACGCGTCCGAGGAGTCGATCGCGTACATCTCGGCGGCCGACTTCAGGTAATAGCCCGCCCCGTCGAACTTGAACCGGTCCGTATCGCTGAGGTTCGAGCCGGTCTGGATGCACAACAACGTGTCGTGGGCCGCGGCCTCGTGCTCGTAGGTGTAGTGCGAGTCATTGGTGACCACGAACGGCGCGCCGATCTTCTGCGCTACCTCCATCAGGCCATCGCGGGCGCGGCGGTCGATGTCGATGTCGTGGTCCATCAGCTCGACGAAGAAGTTCTCCTTGCCGAAGATGTCCTGGTACTCACCGGCGGCCTTCAGCGCCTCGTCCATCTGCCCGAGCCGGATGCGGGTGGAGACCTCGCCCGAGGGGCAGCCGGTGGAGGCCATCATGCCCTCGGCGTGCTCGGTGAGCAGTTCGCGGTCCATGCGGGGCTTGCGGAAGAAGCCCTCCAAACTGGCGCGGGACTGGGCCCGGAAGAGGTTGTGCAGGCCGGTGGCGTTGCGGGCCCACATCGTCATGTGGGTGTAGGCGCCGGCACCGGAGATATCGTCGCGCTTTTGGTGCGGCGCGCCCCACTTGACCGGCCGGGTGAAGCGGCGGGACTCCGGCGCGAGGTATGCCTCGATGCCCATGACGGGGGTGATGCCGGCGGCCTGGGCCTGGTGGAAGAAGTCGTAGGAGCCGTGCAGGTTGCCGTGGTCGGTGATCGCCACGTGCGTCATGCCCATCTCGTCGCACGCCTTGAACATGTCCTTGAGCCGGGCCGCACCATCGAGCAGGGAGTACTGCGTGTGGACGTGAAGGTGCGTGAACGGCTTCTCGGTCACCGGCGGGCCTTTCGGAGAGGGCATACGGGCATGCCAAGCACCCCTGCGGGAGGGGTGCTGGAGCTGCGGTCTGCCTTGACCTTAGACCGCCACCGCCGCGATGCACGCACCCCTCGCAGCACGCCTCTGGCCACGTCTGCGCAGGTCAGATGGCCTCTCTAGCAGGAAGGGCAAGGTCAGAGGGCCGATGAATCTCTTCGGCAAATTTGGTCACGCCACTCCGATCGCGAACCTTGAGTAGGCGAGCGCAAGCGCACCGCTCGCAGGGCGCGTCCCCTGCGGGCAGACGTGACGGAAACCTGGCCGGTGCCGCACGCTGTGGGGACGCCTGCCCGCCTTCCGGGCTGCGCCTACGGGGCGGGTCCGCAGGGAGCGGGCGGTGTGGGTGCCGGAGCCGGTGATGGTGGCGATGCCCGCGGAGGAGTGTTCGGGCGGCCTGCGAGGTGGACGTGGGCGTCGGTAGCCGGGTGGGGCAAAGGGGCTTCGATTCCGGTTCCGGCCGGGCGTGAGGCCCGGCCGGAGCGGGGGTGTGGTGTCTATCGGGCTGCGCGGGCGCCGGGGGTGGTGGTGAGGGGAGGAGGGCCGGCGCGGGTGAGGGCCGGTGTCCGGGCGGCACGAGGGGTGTTCAGCGCTTGTGGTTGCACGGTGGCGCTCTGCCAGCGGGTGCGTAGGGCGGTGAGGTCGGCCAGGGCGCGGCGGCTTCCGGTGATGAGCTGGTGTGGGGTGTTGGTGGGGTCGTTGGTGAACGCGTGCAGACGGAGGCCGACGGTGTGGGCGTGGCTGAGCAGTGCTCGTCGCAGGATTCGCTCGCCCCAGTACTCGGGTGAGCCGACCGGAGTGGATACCAGGGCCATCAGATCGGCCGGTGCGATGTCCGCGGTGAGCAGCGCTCGGTGCTGGGCCTCCCACAACACCGTCACGGCATCGACGGGATCGCCGCGGCGGGCGAGGGCTGTCAGGCACCGGTACAGCTGTCCGTGCAGCAGCAGCGCGAAGTCGTCTGGCTGCAGCCACCGCATGGCGTTGAGGTCCTGTGGGTGCGCGGTCGCGGTGGCGAGCAGCAGGCGTTCCTCGTCGAGGGCTTCTTCTCCGGTCTCCGGGGGTGGTGCCGGCGGTAGGGGGGTGCGGGGCAGGGAGCCGGGGTGCGGGGCGAACTGGGTGGCGAGTTCGTCGAGGTAGCGGCTCAGGGCGTCGGCTTGCGTGAGGACGGTCACGGCCGGGTTCGGCAGCGTCGCGTCGGTGGCGGACTGGCACATCCGATCGGCGTGTTCACGCAGTGTCCGGCGGGCGTGACGCTGTCTGGGACGCTGGCCGCAGCGGGGGCCGCACGGGCATCCAGGGTGTCACCGACGATCGCCAGGGGCGGTCCGATGCCGACGAGCGCGAGGAAGAGGAAGGGCCGCCAGAGGGGCGACTCAGGCCGGCGGCAGGGTGGTTCGGGCCGGGGGCGGGCGTGGGCGCCACTCACGGGAACCTCCAGGAGCCGCGGCGTGCGGTCACCGAGTACCCGACGATGTCGTGGTGATCCACCTTCACCGTCCCATACCCGAAAGACGCGTGCACCGGACGCAGTACCCACACCGGGCGCTTGCTGGACGCACCGACGATGTCCGTGCACACCCACTTCTCATTGGTTCCCACCTCGGCGACCAGGTCGCCGACCTCCGGGCGCGTGCTGTTCACCGCGCGGCCTCGTCGGTGAGCGCGGCCTCGATCTCGTCACGGACCGCCCGGCGCAAGGCGCCCGGCTCGGCCTGCCACGCCGGGTCGCTGCCGGCGAGAGGCACCACCAAGACACAGGAGCACCCCAGGCATCCGGGCGGGTATGCCTCAGGATCAGCCACCCGGCCGACCGCTTGCGCAACGACGTCGTAGACGACGGTACCCGGCGGGTAGGTGATGGCGATCTGCTGGTCCTGGAAGGTGCTGTGTGTGGTCATCTCGGCCCCCATCGCTCGTGGCGGGTGGGAGTGTGACCCCGTCCCCCTCGGGGGCGTGGGGACGGTGCAGTGGCGGGAATCCTCACTGGATGCCTCCCAACTCCGCATATACCTCGTGCTGCCGAGCGGTCCACCGGGATGGGTCACCGTTGGAGGCGCGGTAGGCGCGGGCTGCCGCGTCTATCGGCCCGGTGGTGACCGGGGGCGGGGCGGTCCTGGTGGTATTCGTACGGCGTTGCTCCTGGTTCTGTGTAGTCATCAGCGGGTCTCCAGGGGGATTGCGGTCGCACCGTGAGGTGCGAATCCGCGGGGTAGGCGGAAGCGGGGGTTGCCCAGGGCCCGGTAGCAGCGGCGCGGACCGAGGAAGGCCGTGCGCGCGTGGAGCCATCGGTGGTTGTCCAGTAGGTAGCCCTCGCCGGCATCGAGCTCCAGCGGTTGCTGGTGCCGGACGGCGGCGGTGCGGAGATGGGGCACGTAAGCGCGCGTGAACGGGTGCCAGCGCACAAGGTCGTCTTGCCGCAGCCGTATCGAGAGCCGACCGCCTGGGAGGTGGTCGAAAACCGGTGCGAAGACGCCGTCGGCGCGCCCGAAGAAGGCGGCCCGCTGCTCGATGAGTGTGGCCAGGGCATCCGGCTGGTTTGCTTGCAGGTCTGAGTGCACTGCTTGCCCATCGGTCAGCAAGCAGATGCCGCCTTGTTCAGCGGGCCGAGCGCAGACGAACAGCATCAAGCGCGGGGGCGCAGGGAGGCTGGAGCGATCGGTGTGCGGTGCCAGTTCGCCGCGACCGAGTCCTCCGAATCCAGCTCGGTGTGTGTGTCGGCCGGTGTCACGGATGACGGTCAGTCCGTCTGGGTCGCTGTCGCGGTGCGTGCTGATGTTCAGGTACCGGGTAGCGATATCCAGCACGGCATCGCGAGAATCGAGGCCGTCGAAGGTCACGAGGCCGACTTCGCTGATCTGCTCCTCGACGGCACGCGCACCGTCGTGGTCACGCACGTCGAGGTAGCAGGCCCTGAAGAGGTCGCGGGCTGAGGTCGCGCTGACACATCGCATAGCCGAACTCCCTTGATACGGACGGCCGATGTCCTCACTGTCGAGAGATGCTGGTGGCTGCGTAAAGCGACGGATTGTCGACTCGGGCATTTCGCCCATCGCGGCCGCTGGCCGATCGCTGCGTGCTACGTTCCGAGGGTCCGGGTCGTCGTCCGTTGCAAGAGGACCGTCATGTCGTACACGCCGCCGCTGTGGCCCGTTTCTGTCAAGGGCGTCGCCTGCGATGTCCAGGAGCGCGTCCTGCTGCTGGAGAACGAGCGCGGAGAGTGGGAGCTCCCGGGCGGGCGACTGGAGATCGTCGCCCAATCCGGCCAGCCAGCCGACGAGAGTCCGGAGAGCGCCGTCGAGCGCGAGTTGCTGGAGGAGACCGGCTGGAAGGTCAAAACCGGCGCTCTCATTGACGGTGGGGTGTGGGTCTACGAGCCGATCCCCGGCCGGCGGGTTCTGATCGTCACCTACGGTTGCACGGTGCTCAACCCCGAGCAGGAGCCGGTGCTCAGCCACGAGCACAAGAAAATCGGACTGTTCACCGCACAAGAGGTGCCGGGCCTGGCCATGCCCGACGGCTACAAGCACTCGATCGCAGCGTGGTACGGGCGGAAGTAGCCGACCATGGGCGTCGGTCACGTCGCACTTCGCCCGGCGAGCAGCCATGTCGCCTGGCGCTGGGCGACCCCCCAGGCGCAGACGATCCTGGCCACCCGCGACCTCGGCGCGATCTTGCGCTTCTACCGCGCCGTCCACGGCCTGAACCAGACCCAGCTCGGAGCCCTGCTCGGCTACGACAAGACCTACGTCTCCGCCCTGGAACTGCACAAGCGCACCGTCGACGACATCGGATCCCGGCGTCGCCTGTGCGAGACGCTTCACCTGCCGGCACATATCCTTGGCGTCACCGACGTCGCGGACGCTGATCACCGCGCCATGCTGCAGTTCGGCGAGTCCACGGTTCGCCTCGCCGAGATCGCTCGCCAGTCCGGCCACGCTTCCGAAGCGGTCGCGGAGCTGTGGCCACTCGTCGCACGCCTGGAAGCCCGCGCAGAGGACGGGAATGCCGAACGCGAGGTACTGCGCCTGCTCGCCCGCGCCCGGGTCTGCCTCGGTGTCGCTCTCGGCAACGTTCTCCCGGAGGAGCGGCTGAGTACGGCAGCGCACTGGACGGCCAAGAGCCTGGAAATCACCGAGGTGTTCGAGGAACCGGGCTTCACTTCCTACGTCCTGCGGATGCACGGCAATGAACTGCGCAAAGCGCGTCTTCGCGGAGCCGCCGTCGAGCGCCTGTCCCGTGCCGCCGCATTGGCTCCGGATAGTGATGCTCGTGCTGCGGTGCTGCCGCTCCTCGCACGTGCTGCCGGTTCGCTCGGTAACGGCCCGTTGTTCGACCGGGTGATGAGCGAGACTGACCGTTTGCTCGAACGTGCCGAGCACACCAGCCTGTTCAACCCATTCGCCCTGCACGAGATCCGGCTGCGCGGCTTGATCGACACCGAGCGCCTCAACCTCGCCATAAGGCTCGCGGAGAGCAGCCCAGCCCCTACCACAGCTGTCGCACCGCAGTGGCGAGTCATCGAACGGGTGACGGTCGCACACGTCCGGCTGCTCGCCCAGGACCGTGGCGGGGCCCGTGAGTCGCTGAACACCGCAGTCCAAGAAGCGGTCAGGCAGCGCCTTCCGCACCAGCTCCAACGCGTAGTGCGCGCCGCCGGAGAGGGGCTGCCGGAGGTCCGGGGCGCTGCTGAAGAGGCGCTCAACCGGATGCGACAGGAGATGGCTGCTTAGCCATCCGGGTCGGGGGGTGATGCTCTGGCTCGTCGTCATGAGCGGCCTCGGCTTGATCGGAGGGGCGAAGGGATGTCGTCCCGACGGGGGCGGCGACAGCCCAACTGTTGAGCTGCATCACGTGAGTGACGCCGCACTCAGGTAACCGCTGAACTACCAACGCTGGACAGGCAATTCCGCGAGGAGTCTGGGTGCGTAACCCCGGAAATTTTTACCTTCGGGGGTGAGAGGCGAGGCAATCGTCTCTACCTTGGAATACATGACGGGGAACCCACACCTGGCAGCTTGGATGGACCGCAGGGGCCTCAGCCAAGCTGAGCTTGCAGGCCGGCTCAACAGACGGATCGGCGCCTTAACTGGCCAGCCCGGCAAGCTCACTGACCGGCACGTCCGCAACTGGCTAACCGGAAAAACTCGCTGGCCCCAGAAGAGACAGCGCGTCGTTCTCGAAGCAGAATTCGGCACCACAGCGGTGAGCCTTGGCTTCGTCGCTCCCGCTTCACGAGAGCGAGAACCATCGGAGGACCGAGTGCTGCGACGTACCTTCACCAGCGCGACCGCATCCATCACGGCAGCCGCGCTGCTGCCCTCGACCCCGTCAAGTGGCTCATCACACGTCGGCATGAGCGATGCCGACCGCCTCGAACGAAACTTCGCCTCCTTGGTTGACGATGACAACAAGGGCAAGTCCGGAATCAGGCTGGAGACCCGCGCCCTGGCCCACGCGCAGCACGCCCTGGATCTGCAGGCCATCGGACATGCCAGTTCGCGCGTCCGCTCCCGTCTGTACTACCTTGCCGCCGCATTCACTGGGACGGCTCTCTGGACAGCCATCGAGGCCCACGAACCCGAACGAGCGCATGGGCATCTCCATCGCGCCATGACACTGGCCGGATTGGCGGACAGCAGCGAAATGAAGATGCGCCTATGGGGACACGCGGCGATCCTCTTGTTCCAGCAGAAACACACGAGCGACGCCCAGGCCGCGGCAGAGGCAGGGCGACGGACTCGCGTCAGTCGGCATGATGCACTGTTCCGATCGCTCGCCAATGCTCGGGTGGCCGGAGTCCTGTCTGCCGTGGGGGACGACTTGGCGGCATTGCGAAGCCTGGAGAGCGCCGAGAGGGCCTATGAGCGTGCGGACCTCCAGCAGGAACGGCCAGCATGGGTGTCCTTCTATGATCGCGCCGAACTGGACGGGCTGTCCGCACTCGTCATGTCTGACCTAGGCCGGCACGATGAGGCCGAGGCTCACCTGCACCGCACCCTGGCGCGACTCAGGCCGGACTACCGGCGTAACCGGATCTACTACAGCGTGCACCTAGCACTTGCTCAGCTCGCCCAGGGAGAGGCGGAGCAGGCTGTCGCAACCGCAATTTCTCTTCTCCCTGTACCGGGAGAGGAGCCCTTGGGAGGGCGTACCAGCGACCTTCTGCGGCAGTTCGACCGCATGCTGAAACAGGTGGCTCCCGGAACCCGTTCCGCAGTCGAGTGGGCGGACTGCTACGCCGAAGGAAAGAAGGAACTGTGACGGTTGACGTCAAGCACTACGTTGCCGCGGACCTCTCCGAGATCCGACAGCAGATCCTCGACATTCATGTCGAGGTCAGGCATCGCGACTTCGGGCTCACGGGGCCTTTCTACGAGGTCGAGCGTTTCGACGAGCGGCTATCCGCCTACTCTTCTCGACCCGGCTGGACCGCGGTGGTTGGATTCGAGGAAGGACGGCCCGTTGGCTTCTGCTTCGGGACGAGCCTCGGCGTGAACACCCAGTGGTGGGACGATATGACGTCGCCGCTTCCCGAGGAGATGACCACGGAGGACGGCACCCGCACTGTCGCCTTGAACGAGATCGTGGTCCGTAAGCCCTGGCGCGGTCGGAGCATCGCGTGGCAGCTGCATGAGGCATGGCTGACTCATCGGTCGGAGGAGCGGGTGACGCTGCTGGTGAATCCGGCCAACGGTGACGGCGCCGTACAGGCCGTGTACGAGGCATGGGGCTATAGGGAAGTCGGGCAGCAGAGGCCATTCCCCGACTCCCCGGTCTACGCCGTCATGCTGCGGGCCGTGAAGCAGGCGTAGAGCTGCTATCCCTTCACTCCAAGAGAAGGGCAACTTGGCTCACGGCCTGGGCTTCGCCTTGGTTGGTGGGGGTCCGTCCGTACATCGGCACCTTCGCGAAGGGGTCCCGCTTCTTCTTCTGCGCGGGCCGTACGTACACGCGGCGGGGAATGGGGGATCCTTTCGCCCAACGCCCGGCCTCTTCCAACTCCTCGTCGGTGGCGCCGTTTTCGGCGAGGTCAGTAGCGCCGCCGGCACGTAGGCCCTGCGCGGAGACGGGTCGCCCATCGGTGACCAGGCCCGCTTTCTGGAACCAGAACTGCACCCGTTCGTTGACGGTGTGGCCGCGCAGATAGTCGCCCCGGACGGTGGCCGTTTTCTGCCGGGTTTCCGTGGAGGCGACAGTGCCGTCCTTGAGCAGATGACGGAAGAGGGGACCGCTCGCGATGCCTTGGGCTGCGAGGTGGCCGAGCCAACGGCGCATCCTGGCGACCAGGCGCAGGTCTAGGCGGTCGTGGAGGATCAGGGTCTGTTCCTCCTCCTGGTGCGTCTTGTCCTTCAGCAGCCACACCACGATCCGGTCGTCGAGGACCGTGAGGTCTTCAATATCCAGGTCGGCGTCCTCTATCCGGCGACCGAGGAAGCGGTAACCGAAGGCGAACATGGCGCTGTCGCGCCAGCCGATCGGCCTGTCGTCGGCTTCTGCGGCCGACATCATCGCGACGAGGTACGGCAAGGTGATAGGGAACGCCTGCTTCTTGCGCGACGCCCGTTTGTTCTTGGCCCGGTAGTCCTTGAGGAGATGCAGGTAGAGGCTGTTGTCGGGCTGCTTGCCCACCGGCATAGACGTGCGGATCAGCGACATGTAGTTGCGGATCGTGGTGACCTTGAGCTTCCGGGCCATCAGGTGCCGGCTGTACTCGGTGTACGTGGCTGTGGTGCAGGGGACGGCGATGCGCCCCTCCTTGGCGCACCACTTCCGGAAGCCGTGCATCGCCGTCCCTCGTGGCCCGGACTCGTCGTCGCCGGCCTCGTCCAGCGCTTGGGCGGTCTCTTCGGAGACGTACAGGTCCCGTTCGGTGTAGCGGGGCCCGTTCGCCGCGGTCGGGATCTTCTCACCGGGCCGGAGCACGGTGTTGTGGTCGACGAGCGGCCGTCCGGTCGCGTTGGCGGACGTCAAGGCCGCGCTGTCGACAACGAGTTCGGCGTCCACCATCTCAGCGAGTTCAACCCCCGCGCTCATCAATCCCCCTGGTCATCGCAATGTGGATCACACATTACCGACGACAATGTTGATTATCGTCGGCTACCCCCAGGTAACTCATCTGCAGGACCTGTCCGATGGGGCGCGTGGCTCGGCGCCCTGCCCGTCACCGCACGAGAGCCGGTCAGTACGAGGCGAGCGGGGCGCCAGAGCGTCGCTCGATCGGGCCACTGACTCCGTCAGCCGTCGAGGGCGTACTGAGGTGCTGGACCGGCGTCTGCACCACCTGCGACCGAACTCTGCCAACCACCAGACACGCCCACAGGCCACCAAGGTCCAGCCGGACCTAACGGAGTCCTGCGAGACGGGCGTTGAGCGGCCCGGCGCCGGGAGCGGAGCCAGTCGGGTGCGCGGCTCCGCCTTGGTGGATCACCGTCCGCATGCGGTCGCCGTCTCGGCATTCGCCCACGGCAGACGAGAATGAATCTCGAAAGACTGGAACCCACTCCGCGGCTATGTCAACGTACAACACCACGGAAAATCAAGGCCGGTGAGTGGCCTGCCGAGTGACCCGATGAGGAGTCTCTTCTGCCGATGCACTTCCGATCTGTCCAACTTACTGAACCTGTCCTCTTCATATTGGGCGTACTTAATGTGTGGACTGCGCACGTCCAATCTGACTACGAGGGCGCTCTCCACGGCCGTCTGTTTGTGCGTCTGTGCGGCTGACCCTTTCGGATGGAACTTGGTGCAGCGTGGGTATCGCCTCGATCGCCGCATTCTTTCCTATGTGGCCAGGAAACCCGGGTGGGCAAGCCGATTGATCGCAGAGCAGGTTGGTAGGAAGGAACGTGTTGTTGCTGCCAGGCTCCAGCACCTCTGCGAGGCGGAGCTACTGCTCGCAGCCAGAAGGGGATCGAGCACTAGAGGTCGTATCCGCTGATGCCGTGGCCGGCGTCCAAGGGAGCCTCCCAGTCGGACGCGAGCGAAACATAGACCACGATCGCCGGTTGGCCAAACCGGCGATCGTCGCGACCATCGAGGGTGTTCGCATTCGACTGCGCTTGGCGGTGGAGTGGTATACGGACGCAGGGCAGCGCTGCGTTTCGAGAGGAGGCATAGCGCGGCCCTGGCCTGTGCTTTTGTCATGGCCAGCCCCGTCTGGGTGATAGGTGGCAATCCCTGCACGTGCCGTGTGTGGTGTCGGTGCTGTCGATCCCGCTCTGTCGCTCTTCGTCTTCTGAGCAAGGAACTCCCCATTCATGTGCCGATCCCCGGTGCCTCATGCCCTCATTCAGTCCGGCTCGCTAGGCCCACCTGTAACGCCGTCTGAGCCTCCCCGTGCGGCACTCTCAGCTTTCCTAACCGTTAAAGACGCTGCGGAGTACCTCGGCCTATCGCCCCACACGCTCTACGTCTGGCGGCATCGGCGGCAGGGACCGCCGAGCTTCCGTATGGGCCCACGCGGTCGCGTCATGTACCGGAAGGAAGCTCTGGATGCCTGGATCCGTGAACAAGAACAGGCCGACTCCCGCTCCAACACGACCCTGAGCCCGCTGAGCGCCGCTCCGCAGTATCGGTCCGGCCGCACAGTCGGCATCTGACGCGCCATATGTCGTAGAGCGCCGTTTCCCCCTTCGACAAGGAGACCATTTGGCCGGCTACATAGAAGATCGCTGGATCAAGAAGAAGAAGGATCCGGCAACGGGCAAAAGAGAAAGAACTGCTCGCTACGGGGAGGGGAAGCGATACAAGGTCGCTGGTATCCCCGGGATCCGGGCTCGTTCCTTCGACACCCTGGAGGACGCCAAAGCGTGGCTTCGTCGGGCTGCCACGGACGAGGAGCGCGGGGAGTTCACGGACCCGCGTGACGGGTCCGTCACCCTGGCCGACTACATCGCGATGCACTGGGCTCCGGGCAGAGGAGGTACTCCGAAGACCCAGCAGAACCAGGAACGGAGAGCGCGGCTTCACATCATTCCGCATCTGGGCCAACTCCCGCTAAGGAGCATCACGGCGGCGGAATTGCGAGCGTACACGGCGAGGTTGGAGGCCACGGTCTCCTCGGTCGACTACCGGCGCGGAATCTTGTCCGAGTTGTCCAGCATCTTGGAAGGGGCCGTTGACGACAAGCGGCTCGCCAGGAATCCCATGCACGCGAAATCCGTGCGGTGGCCCAAGGCATCGCGGGAGCGCCGAGAGGCGTGGTCCCTGGACACCGCGCTCCGAGTTCGTGACGTGATCAGCCCTCGGCATCGAGTAGCCGTCGTACTTGGTCTGGGATGCGGGCTTCGTCAGGGCGAAGTGTTCGGGCTGAGCCCGGAGGACATCGACTATGCGAGAGGCATACTCCACGTTCGCCGCCAAGTTCAGGCGATCGACGGAAGATTGTACTTCGCCCTGCCAAAGGGGGCGAAGACGCGTACCGTCGACATGCCCCGCTCGGTGGCCCAGGAGCTGAAGCGCCATGACAATGCGTTCCCACCGATAGAGGTTGAGCTCCCGTGGGGGAAGCCGGGGGCGGACACACCGCGAAGGAAGTTCTCCCTTCTGCTTACCACGCGATTCGGCAACGCCGTGGCCGCGAACACGTGGAACACCTACACGTGGAAACCCGCGCTGGCCAAGGCCGACATTATTCCGCCGCGCCCCGAAGGGGCGAAGCCGTGGCAGTGGGAGGCGGCACCGAAGGACGGATTCCACGCTCTGCGGCACACCTACGCCTCGATGATGCTGGAGGCGGGGGAGTCCGTGGTGACTGTGGCGCGGTGGCTCGGGCACTCCTCGCCGGCTGTCACGCTCGGTTACTATGCTCACTTCATGCCAGAGGCCGGAAGCAAGGGGCGCACCGCCATTGACGGGCTGCTCGAGAGGAAGGGGGATCCACCGTGCCGGTAGAAACTCCCCAGATTCTCCCCAGGGCTGATCGCGGCGGATTCCCCACTTGTGCGCGTCTGGACTTAATCATGGATTGTAAGGCCACTGGGTCGGATAGCCTGGGGAAATGCTGACAGAAGTCACGGCGACCCGCTATGTCACGCCCTTGCGTGAGGGCGGCTCGCTCCCGGGAATTGTCGAGGCCGACGATCTCGGTACCTACATCATGAAGTTCACCGGTGCAGGCCAGGGCCGTAAGACCCTGGTGGCCGAGATCATCTGCGGGCTGCTGGGGCGCCGGCTGGGCCTGCGGGTGCCGGATCTGGTGCAGATGCAGCTCGATCCGGTGATCGGGCTGAGCGAGCCCGACCAGGAGGTCCAGGAGCTCCTCAAGGCCAGCGGCGGACTGAACCTCGGGATGGACTACCTCCCCGGATCGCTCGGCTTCGACCCGCTCGCCTTCGAGGTGAGCTCCCGCGAGGCGGGCCGCGTCGTGTGGTTCGACGCGCTGATCAACAATGTCGACCGGTCCTGGCGCAACCCCAACATGCTGGTCTGGCACGGCGAACTGTGGCTGATCGACCACGGCGCCACAATGATCTGGCACCACAACTGGCCCAGCGCCGAGAAGGCCGCGGTCAAGCCCTTCAATGCCTCCGACCATGTGCTGGCCGGTTTTGCGCCGGACATCGCCGCGGCCGCCGCCGAGTTCGCGCCCCGTATCACCGAGGAACTGCTCACCGGGATAGCGGCCGAGGTCCCGGACGAATGGCTCGTCGACGAGCCCGGCTTCGACGCGCCGGACGACGTGCGCCGGGCCTATGTCCGGACGCTGCTGGCCCGTGCCGAGATGATCAGCGACCACATCACCATCGGGGACCGCACCAAGGACCACCCCTCGCAGGCACCGGAATGGCTGGCGGGAAAGCCGCCGCGGAAGGTAGTGAAGTGAGCGGTCTGCACAACGGGCGCGATGTCTTCGAGTACGCCCTGCTGAAGGTCGTGCCGCGGGTCGAGCGGGGCGAGATGATCAACGCCGGCGTGATCGTGTACTGCCGCGCCCGGCGCTTTGTCGAGGCCCGCACCTATCTGGACGAGGCCCGGCTGCTGGCCCTGGACCCCTCGTGCGACGTCGAGGGGGTACGGGCCGCGCTGGCCGCCGTCGAGGGCATCTGCCAGGGCGGCGCGGCGGCCGGACAGGCCGCCGGGGACGACGCGGGGCGCCGCTTCCGCTGGCTGATCGCACCGCGCAGCACGATCGTCCAGCCCGGCCCGGTGCACACCGGTCTGACCACCGACCCCGCCGCCGAGGCGAAGCGGCTGCTGGAGCTGCTGGTGCGCTGAGCCGCCGGAACATCACTACAGGCGCCGGGGCGGTCCTTGGGACGGGCCCGGCTCCGTTGTGTCAGGTGAGGTGGGTTACGGCGCGGCGGCGGGGCGTTGACAGCGGGTGGCCGGGCTTCTAGCGTCAGCCCTACTAAGCGGTTGCTCACCTGTTCGGCCGGTGCGGCGAGCCGCTTTCGAGGTTTCGAGGTGAGGAGAACCCGCATGTCCACCACCGAGCAGCGCGTCGCCATCGTGACGGGCGCGGCCCGCGGTATCGGCGCGGCCACCGCCGTACGCCTGGCCGCCGAAGGCCGCGCCGTCGCCGTACTCGACCTCGACGAGGCGGCCTGCAAGGACACCGTCGAGAAGATCACCGCGGCGGGCGGCAAGGCCATCGCCGTCGGCTGCGACGTCTCGGACGCGGAGCAGGTGGAGGCGGCGGTCGCACGGGTCGCGGCCGAGCTCGGTGCGCCGACCGTGCTCGTCAACAATGCGGGCGTGCTCCGCGACAACCTGCTGTTCAAGATGAGCGAGACCGACTGGGACACGGTCATGAACGTGCATCTGCGGGGCGCGTTCCTGATGTCGCGCGCCTGTCAGAAGCACATGGTCGACGCCAAGTTCGGCCGGATCGTCAACCTCTCCTCCAGCTCGGCGCTCGGCAACCGCGGCCAGGTCAACTACTCCGCCGCCAAGGCCGGACTGCAGGGCTTCACCAAGACCCTGGCCATCGAGCTCGGCAAGTTCGGCGTCACTGCCAACGCCGTCGCCCCCGGCTTCATCGTCACCGACATGACGGCTTCCACCGCCGAGCGCGTCGGCATGGGCTTCGAGGACTTCCAGGCCGCGGCCGCCACCCAGATCCCGGTGCAGCGCGTCGGCCGGCCCGAGGACATCGCCAACGCCATCGCCTTCTTCACGGGCGAGGCGGCCGGGTTCGTCTCCGGCCAGGTCATGTATGTCGCCGGCGGCCCGCTCAACTGACCGCCCCACCGACTCCAGGAGTACGAGACATGACTGAGCAGGACAGCGGGTTCCCCGAGCTCTCGGGCAAGGTGGCGCTGGTCACCGGCGCCAGCCGCGGCATCGGTTACGGCATCGCCGAGGCCCTGATCGCCCGCGGCGACCGGGTCGTCATCACCGGACGCAATGAGGACGCCCTCAAGGAGGCCGCCGAGAAGCTGGGCGCGGACAGGGTGATCGGCGTCGCCGGCAAGGCGCACGACGAGGCCCACCAGGCCGTCGCCGTCGAGCGCGCGATGGAGGCCTTCGGCCGGGTCGACTACCTCGTCAACAATGCCGGTACGAACCCGGTGTTCGGCCCCATCGCCGACCTTGACCTGGGTGTCGCGCGCAAGGTGTTCGAGACCAACGTCGTCTCGGCGCTGGGATTTGCGCAGCGCACCTGGCACGCCTGGCAGAAGGACAACGGCGGCGCGATCGTCAACATCGCCTCCATCGCCGGCCTCAACGCCTCGCCCTTCATCGGCGCGTACGGCATGAGCAAGGCCGCGATGGTGAACCTGACGCAGCAGCTCGCCCACGAGTTCGCGCCGGTGGCCCGGGTCAACTCCATTGCGCCCGCGGTGATCAAGACCAAGTTCGCGGCCGCGCTGTACGAGGACCGTGAGGAGGAGGCGGCGGCCGGCTATCCGATGGCGCGGCTCGGCGTCCCGGCGGACATCGGCGGCGCCGCGGCCTTCCTGCTGTCCGACGCCTCGGGGTGGATCACCGGGCAGACGCTGGTGGTCGACGGCGGGTTGTTCCTCAACGCCGGGGTCTGACGTACGCGACGGCGTGCGCGACGGCACCCGCCGACGTGCGCGACGGCACCCGCTGACATACACCCGCCCACCCCCCCGAAGGGGGGTGGGCGGCGGGGAAAAAATAACGGTGGGTGGGCGGCGGGCCATAGCGGGTGGCCAGCCGGCCCATAGATGGGTGGCCGGCGGGCCCCTGAAAGCCTTGCCTTTGCGTGCGCTCCAAGAGGCAGAGTCCGTGGCGCCGGTCCCTACCGGGGCCGGCATCAGCGGACCTGCCACGGAGGCATGCCATGCACTACCGCACCCTCGGCGGTGATCAGGGGCCTCGGATCAGCGCCGCGTGCCTGGGGACGCTGCCGTTCGGCACCATGGTCGACGAGCGGACCTCGTACGCCATCCTGGACCGCTTCGCCGAGGCCGGCGGCACCTTCCTCGACACCGCGAACCACTACGCCTGCTGGGTGCCCGGCGCCACCGGCGACGAGAGCGAGCTGCTACTCGGCCGCTGGCTGCGCAGCCGGGGCGCGGCCGGCCGTACGGTCGTGGCGACCAAGGCGGGCGCCCGCCCCGACCCGGCCCGCGGTGCCGAGTGGCCCGCCAACGCCGAGGGGCTGGCCGGGCCCGTCCTCCGGGCCGCGCTCGAGGGCAGCCTGCGCCGCCTGGGCACCGGCCGGGTGGATCTCTATTACGCGCACATCGAGGACCGCCGTGTCCCGCTGGAGGAGACCGTCGAGGCGCTGGCCGGGCTCGTCCGGGACGGCCGGGTGGGCACCGTCGGCATCAGCAATCACCCGACCTGGCGGCTCGCCGAGGCCCGGCAGGCCGCCGCCGGGCGCGGGCTGCCCGGCTTCCGGGCCGTACAACAGCGGCACACCTATCTGCGACCGCGCCGCGGCCTGCCGGACGGCCTCCAGAGGGAGACCGACGAGGAGCTCCTCGACTACGCGGCCGCGCATCCCGATCTCACCCTGCTCGGCTACTCGACCCTGATGGCGGGCGCCTACACCCGCGCCGACAAGCCGCTGCCGGAGCGATACGACCATCCGGGGTCGGTGGCGCGGCTGCGGGTGCTGGCGGAGGTCGCGGCGGAGTGCGGGGCCACCGACAACCAGGTGGTGCTGGTGGCTGATGGGCGGGCCGGTGCCGGTGGTGCCGGTGCTCGGGGTGAGTACGGTGGGGCAGCTGGACGAGTGCCTGGCGGCGCTCGATCTCCCGCTGGATCCGTACCAGCGGGCCCGGCTCGACACCGCCTGAGGGGCCGTCGCCCCACTTTTGCCGCCCACTGCCCCGCACCGGGGCCGAGATCCACCGCCCGCGGGCCGCGTTGTCAGAGGTCGCCGGTAAGTTCTCATGATGAGAACGGAACGCACAACGGAGGTTGTTGACGTGGTGACCGACATGCTGCCCGAGTCCTGGCGCGGGGTCCTCGGCGAGGAGTTGGAAAAGCCCTACTTCAAGGAGCTGACCGACTTCGTCGAGGAGGAGCGGGCCAACGGCCCGGTGTACCCGCCGCGTGAGGAGGTCTTCGCGGCGCTGGAGGCCACGCCGTACGACCAGGTGAAGGTGCTGGTCCTCGGGCAGGACCCGTATCACGGCGCGGGCCAGGGCCATGGCCTGTGCTTCTCCGTGCAGCCCGGTGTCAAGACGCCGCCGTCGCTGCGCAACATCTACAAGGAGATGAAGGAGGAGCTGGGCCACCCGGTTCCGGACAACGGCTATCTGATGCCGTGGGCCAAGCAGGGCGTGCTGCTGCTGAACGCCGTGCTCACGGTCCGCGAGGCCGAGGCCAACTCCCACAAGGGCAAGGGGTGGGAGAAGGTCACCGACGCGGTGATCCGAGCCGTGGCCGCCCGTCCCGACCCGGCGGTGTTCGTGCTCTGGGGGAATTACGCCAAGAAGAAGCTGCCGCTGATCGACGAGGAGCGGCATGCGGTGGTGCAGGGGGCGCACCCCTCCCCGCTGTCGGCGAAGAAGTTCTTCGGGTCCCGCCCCTTCACCCAGATCAATGAGGCGATCGCCGCCCAGGGCCACGCCCCGATCGACTGGCGCATCCCCGACCTGAAGCAGGGCTGAGCCGGCCCTCCGCGCGCCGCCCACGCCGCGCGGAGGCTTCCCCCGGCGGTTAGCGTCGGGGGAAGGGCCGGGGCGGCCACGCCCTGGGGTGGCGAGCGATGCGGGGTGAGTGCGGTGGAGGACCAGCGGGAGGAGGCGCCCCTGGACGGCGTGCTCATCCGGATCGGTCAGGCGATCATGTTGCATCGTGCCGGCGACCGGGAAGAGGCGCGCAACCGTCTCTCCGAGCTGTGGCACGAGATCGGGCCGTACGGGGACGCCTACCACCGCTGTGCCCTCGCCCACTACATGGCGGACACCCAGGACGACCCGCGGGACGAACTCGACTGGGACCTTCGCGCCCTCGACGCGGCCGAGGGCTGTGTCACCGAACGGGCCGACGACACGGACACCGGCGCCCTGCGCGCCTTCTTCCCCTCCCTGCACCTCAACCTCGCCGCCGACTATGTCGCCCTGAACCGCCCGGCCGACGCCCGCGCCCAGCTGCTACGGGCCCGCGCCTCGACCCATGGGCTGGCCGACGGCGAATACCGCCAGGGGCTGCGGGAGGCCATCGACCGGCTGGCGGTCCGGCTGGAGCAATAGCGCCCTCCTGGACGCCGCGCCCGGGAGCCGCGCTCAGGAGCCGTCCCCGGGAGTCATCCCCTCAGCATCCCGTCCAGCAGTTCCGCGCAGGAGGTGCGCAGCGCGGCCCGGGTGGGTACGGCGGTGTGGAACTGCCCCGCCGTACAGGAGAACAGCACCCCGTCGCACCAGGCGATCAGGCCGAGCGTGTGCCGCTCGGGGGCGGTGGAGCCGGCCGCCGTCAGCATCGCGGTCATCGGTGCCCGGAAGGCCGCACCGGCCCGGTCGTAGAGGGCCCGCAGCTCGGGCCGGCGGGTCGCCTCCAGGGCCAGTTCGTAGCGGGCGACGAGCAGCTGCCGGTGGCGGGTGAGGTAGCGGTGCAGGGCCAGGGAGAGCGCGTCGGCGATCGCCGACGGCTCCGCACCGCCGGTGGCCTGCGGCATCTCGCGCGGTGTGAGAACCGCCGCCTCACGCTCGGTCAGCCGCCGTACCGCCGTCTCCAGCAATGCCGCGCGGGTGCGCGCGAGATTCGATGTGGAGCCCTGCGGCAGCCCCGCCGCCTCGTCGACGGCCCGGTGGGTCAGGCCCCGCATCCCGCGTTCGGCGAGCAGGGCCAGGGCGGTGTCGGCGATCAGCTCATGACGCGGGGCGGCGCTGCGGGCGTTCATGGCAGGTGAGCCTATCGCGTCGACTACAGGTGTAGTAGCCTCGCACTACAGGTGTAGTTGGAGGGTGAGGGGAGCGGGCCATGAGCGAGCACACCGCAATCGTGATCGGTGGAGGGATCGGGGGACTCACCGCCGCGGTGGCGCTGCACCGCCGCGGCTGGGCGGTCACCGTCCTCGAGCGCGCCGCCGCGCTGGAACCCGTCGGCGCGGGTATCGGGCTGGCCCCCAACGCCCAGCGCGCCCTGGACACCCTCGGCGCGGGCGACGCCGTGCGCGCCATCGCGGCCGGCCAGACCGTCGGCGCACTCCGCCTCCCCAGCGGCCGCCGGCTGGCCCGTACGGACAGCGCCGCGGCCGTCCGGCGCTTCGGCGGCCCGGTCGTCGTCGCCCACCGCGCCGATTTCGTCGCCCTGCTCGCGGCCCGGCTGCCCGCGGGCGCCGTACGCACCGGTGCCGCCGCCACGCTCGTCGACGAGGGCGACCCGGCCCCGGGCGGCCGCCCCGCGCGGGTGCGGATCGGCGCGGAGGAGTGCGCCGCGGACCTCGTCGTCGGCGCCGATGGCATCCACTCCGCGGTCCGCCGCGCCCTCTTCCCGGGCCACCCCGAGCCCCGCTACGCCGGATTCACCGCCTGGCGCTTCGTGGTGCCCGCGCCCGACGCACCCTTCACGCCGCACGAGACATGGGGACCCGGAGGCCTATGGGGCTCGCAGCCGTTGCACGACGGGCGGGTGTACGCGTATGCCACCGCGGCCCTGCCGCCCGGCGGGCGGGCCGCCGACGGTGACGAACGGGCCGAACTGCTGCGCCGTTTCGGCGACTGGCACCACCCGGTGCCCGCGCTGCTCGCCGCCGCCGACCCGGCCGCCGTCCTCCGTAACGACGTCCGTACCGCGGCCGCCCCGCCGCCCGCCTTCCACCAGGGACGGGTCGCCCTGCTCGGCGACGCCGTTCACCCCATGACACCCAACCTCGGCCAGGGCGGCTGCCAGGCCATCGAGGACGCCGTCGTGCTCGCCCACGAGGCCGCCCCGGACGGCGACCTCGGCGCCGCGCTCGCCCTGTACACCCGGCAGCGGCTGCCGCGCACCATGGAGGTGGTGCGCCGGGCGCAGCGGATCGGCCGGCTGACGACGTGGCGGGCCCGGCCCGCGTGCGCGCTCCGCGCGGCGCTGATGGCCGCCACCGCCTTCCCCCAAGGACTCCGACGACTCCGTCCAGGGGGGACCCCCACCGCGCCGGATCTCGCGCTGCGCTCCCTGGACGGCATCGCCGACTGGCGTCCCCCGGCCGCCACGTAAGCTTCCGGAGAAGGCCCAGGAAGAACAACCGGGGAAGACCAAGGAGTACGTGTGAAGGTCGGCTGCATCGGACTCGGCGACATCGCCCAGAAGGCGTATCTCCCCGTACTGGGCGCGCAGCCCGGCGTCGAGCTGCACCTGCAGACCCGCACTCCGGCCACCCTCCAACGGGTCGGCGGCACCTACCGGTTGACCGGCCGGGAACTGCACACGGACCTGGACTCGCTGCTCTCCGTGGGCCTGGACGCGGCCTTTGTGCATGCGCCGACGGCCGTGCACCCCGAGATCGTGACCCGGCTCATCGAGGCCGGCGTACCGACCTATGTCGACAAGCCGATTTCCTATGAACTCGCCGAGTCGGAACGCATCGTGCGGCTCGCCGAGGACCGGGGCGTCGGGCTGACCGTCGGCTTCAACCGCCGCTACGCGCCCGCCTACGCCCAGTGCCGGGAGCATGCCCGCGATCTGATCCTGATGCAGAAGAACCGCGTCGGCCTGCCCGAGGACCCGCGCACCCTGGTGCTGGACGACTTCATCCATGTCGTCGACACCCTGCGGTTCCTCGTTCCCCGCGAGATCGACCACATCGACGTACGGGCCAGGATGCGCGACGGGCTGATGGAACATGTCGTGCTCCAGCTCTCCGGCGACGGCTTCACGGCCATCGGCACCATGAACCGGCTCAGCGGCTCCGCGGAGGAGATCCTGGAGGTCTCCGGCCAGGACACCAAGCGTCAGGTCGTGAACCTCGCCGAGATCATCGACCACAAGGGGCAGCCGAGCGTGCGGCGACGCGGCGACTGGGTGCCGGTCGCCCGGCAGCGCGGCATCGAGCAGATCGTGCTGGCGTTCCTGGACGACGTACGGGCCGGGCGGCAGCCGTCGGCCGCGGACGCGCTGCGCACCCATGAGCTGTGCGAACGGGTGGTCACCGAGGCTCTCGCGCAGGCCGCAGGCTGAGCGCCCGCAGACCCGTGTACGCACCGGCGAGCACCAGCGCGCCCATCGCCCCGTACAGTGCCCAGTCGCCCAGCCGGGTGTACGGGCTGGTGCCCCGGGCCAACGGGAGCGCGTAGACGGCCGCCGCGCTGCGCCCGGTGCCCAGCCGCTCGCCGACCGGCTCGCCCCGGGGGCCGTACACCGCGCTGATCCCGGTGAGCGTGGCGTGCACCATCGGGCGCCAGTTCTCCGCGGCGCGCAGCGCGGCCAGCGAGGCGTGCTGGGCCGGTGCCCAGCTCTCCTGGAAGGTCGAGGTGGAGGACTGGGCGACCAGTACCCGGGCACCGTCGTGCGCCAGGTGGCGGCTCATGTCGGGAAAGGCGGTCTCGAAGCAGACGAGCGGGCCGATGCGGAGGCCGCCCGCGGTGGCGACCGGCATCACCACCTGGTGGGTGCCGCGGATCCGGTCGGTGGTCGCGGCCCTGCCCACCCGCGTCGCCCAGCCCAGGACGGACCTGGCCGGTATGTACTCGCCGAAGGGCACCAGCCGCATCTTGGCGTAGCGGTCGCCGGTCGGCCCGTGCGGCCCGATCAGTACCGCACTCTTCTCGATACCCGGCCGGCCGTTGCGCCGTGCATCCGCGTTGACCAGCAGGTCCGCGCCGGTCTGCCGGGACAGCGCGGCGAGCCGGGCGGCGAGCGCGGGATGCTCGGCCGGATCCTGGTAGAGGCTGCTCTCGCCCCAGACGACGAGGCGTACGCCGCGGCCCGCCAGCGACCGGGTCAGCGACTCGCTCCGGGCCAGCCGCTCCGTGGGCGTGCCGGTGAGGCCCGGCTGGACGACGGCGATACGTACCGTGCCGGCGGGTCTGGGCACCGGCGCCCAGAACCAGGCCGCGCTACCCGCCAGGGCGCACACCAGCAGCCCGGTGACGGCCGGCCGCCATGCCGCGGGCCGGGCGATCAGCTCGGCCAGGGCGGTGTTCACCGCCACGATCAGCAGGCTCAGCAGCCACACCCCGCCGATCGACGCCAGCCGCAAGGCGGGCGGCACCTGCCACTGGCTGGCGCCGAGCAGCCCCCAGGGGCCGCCCAAGTACTCCCAGGAACGGACCAGTTCCACCATCAGCCAGCCCGACGGCACCAGCACCAGCGCGGCGGCGCAGCGCCCGGCACCCGGCGCACCCCCCAGCAACGCGCGCACCAGGATCCCCCACGGCGCCCACAGCGCACCCAGCAGCAGCGCCAGCACCAGAATGAAGACGTGCAGGTTCGGCAGCAGCCACTGATGGACGGCCAGCATGAATCCGGCGCCGCCCAGCCACCCGTCCAGGGCCGCACGCCGTACGGTCGGCGCCGAGCGCACCAGCAGCAGCCAGGGGACGAGCGCGGCATACGCCGCCCACCACCAGGACGGCGCCGGAAAGACGAGCACCGGCAGTGCCCCGGCCAGCGCGGCCGCCAGGCCCCGCCACCAGGGGGAGCCGAGCCATCGCGCCCGGTCGCCGAGCGGTCCGTGCATCCCGTCTCCCTCCGCAGGCACCTGAGTGGATCATTCCCCGGCCGACACCACCTCGCGCCATTTCTCGTGGACGACGACCTCGGTCAGCCGCCAGCCGTCGGGGGTGCGGCGGGCGGCGAAGGCGTACCGGCCGGCACAGGTGTAATTGGGGGTGGTGGCGGCGTCACCGGACTCCGCGGCCTCCCCTGAGCCCTCGGCTGCGCCCGAGACGCCGTCGTCGAGCCGCATCGGGTTGAGGTAGTCCGCCTGGACGGTGGCCGTGTCGCCCGGTGCGCCGTCCCGCCGGGCGAGAGTGATCCGGCGGTTGACGATCAGGTGCTGTCGTATCGAGAAGTGGCGCAGCACCTCGGTGAGCCAGTCCGCGATCTCCGCGGTGCTGCCTTCGATGCCGCCCGCGGAGCGGTAGTCGGCCCGGCCGTCGTTGGTGAACAGGGCCCGGTAGCCGGGCCAGTCCCCGTCGTCGAGGGCGATCGCGTACCCGGTGACCAGATCGTCGATCGCGAGGCGGTCCATGACAGTCGAGTGTTCCGCGCGCTGCGTCATTGCCTCAGTTTTCGGCATACGGAGGCCCCCGCCAAGAGAGCGGGGGCCATGCGGCGAGGTCTCACCCCACGATCACCCCACCAGCACCGTGTCCTCGTCGGACCCCTCGCCCGCATCCTGGCCGGAATCCGCCCCGGTGGCCGTTTCGGCATCCGCCCGGTCGCCCTCCGAGGCGAACTGCGTCCGGTACAGCTCGGCATACCGTCCGTCGGCCGCCAGCAGCGTCTCGTGGGTGCCGCGCTCGACGATGCGGCCGCCCTCCACGACGAGGATCAGGTCGGCGGCCCGTACGGTCGACAGCCGGTGGGCGATCACCAGCGCGGTCCGGCCGTCCAAGGCCTCGGTGAGCGCCTCCTGGACGGCGGCCTCGGAGGTGTTGTCCAGGTGGGCGGTGGCCTCGTCCAGGATGACGACGCGGGGGTGGGCGAGCAGCAGCCTGGCGATCGTCAGGCGCTGGCGTTCGCCGCCGGAGAGCCGGTAGCCGCGCTCACCGACGACGGTGTCCAGGCCGTCGGGCAGGCTGCGGATCAGCTCCTCCAGGCGGGCCCGTCGCAGCGCGCCCCACAGTTCCTCCTCGGCCGCCTCCGGCCTGGCCAGCAGCAGGTTCTCGCGGATCGTGTCGTGGAAGAGGTGCCCGTCCTGGGTGACCATGCCGAGCGCTTCGCGCAGCGAGGCGGCGGTCAGATCGCGGACGTCCACACCGGCCAGCCGGACCGCGCCGCCATCGGCGTCGTACAGCCGCGGCAGCAGCTGCGCGATGGTCGACTTGCCCGCGCCCGAGGAGCCGACCAGGGCGACCATCTGGCCCGGCTCGGCACGGAAGGAGATGCCGTGCAGGACCTGCTCGCCGCCCCGGGTGTCCAGGGTGGCGACCTCCTCCAGGGAGGCGAGGGAGACCTTGTCGGCGGACGGGTAGCCGAAGCGTACGGAGTCGAACTCCACCGACACCGGGCCCTCGGGCACCCCGCGGGCGTCCGGCTTCTCGGTGATCAGCGGCTTGAGGTCCAGCACCTCGAAGACCCGCTCGAAGCTGACCAGCGCGCTCATCACCTCGATGTGCGCGCCGGACAGGGCGGTCAGCGGGGCGTAGAGCCGGGTGAGCAGCAGGGCGAGCGAGACGATTGCCCCGGGCTCCAGGTGGCCGCGCAGCGCGAGGAAGCCGCCGAGCCCGTAGACCACGGCCAGTGCCAGCGCGGAGACCAGGGTGAGGGCGGTGACGAAGTACGTCTGCACCATCGCCGAACGCACCCCGATGTCGCGCACCCGACGGGCGCGGGTGGCGAATTCGGCGGATTCGTGGGACGGCCGGCCCATCAGCTTCACCAGGGTGGCGCCCGGCGCGGAGAACCGTTCCGTCATCTGCGTGCCCATGGTGGCGTTGTGGTCGGCACCCTCGCGCCGCAGCGCCGCCAGCCGTCGGCCGACCCGCCGGGCGGGCAGCACGAACACCGGCAGCAGGACGAGCGCGATCAGGGTGATCTGCCAGGACAGGCTCAGCATCACCACGAGGGTCAGCAGCAGCGTCGCGATATTGCTGACGACCCCGGAGAGAGTGTCGCTGAAGGCCCGCTGTGCGCCGATCACATCGTTGTTCAGGCGGCTGACCAGCGCTCCGGTGCGGGTGCGGGTGAAGAACGCGATCGGCATCCGCTGGACGTGGTCGTACACGGTCGTCCGCAGATCCAGGATCAGCCCCTCGCCGAGGCTCGCCGACAGCCACCGGGTCAGCAGGCCCAGCCCCGCCTCGGCAACCGCGATGACGGCGATCAGCCCGGACAGGGCGAGCACGACGGTGGCGGAATCGTGGTTCCAGATCGCGTCGACGACCCGGCCCGCGAGCAGCGGGGTGGCCACCGCGAGCATCGCGGTCACGGTGCTCAGCACCAGGAACCACACCAGGCGCCGCCGGTGCGGCCGGGCGAAGGCCGCGATACGGCGCAGGGTCCCGCGGGAGAAGCGCCCGTTGCCCTGCTGGGCGGTCATCGAACTGTGCAGCGCATGCCAGGCGGTGACTTCCATGTCCATGGTGGACTCCTGTCTGTCGGGGTCGTCACGGGATCGCCGTGAGGACCGGCGACATAAAAGGAACCTAGGACCTCAACCAATATTGAGGTCAAGGGATTCCCGTACGGTCACCCTCAAGGGCCCGTGCGGACCCCTCTAAGGACGCCTGCCGGGCCGGAAAACCATCGGGAATCCGCCGCGGCCGTGGCCAGGGCCTGCCCGATGGGTCAGGGCCGGACAGGCCCTAGGCTGACCGGCATGCGACACGGGGGAGCGGCGGCGGCCACGCAGACGGCACGGACGGACGACGGCTCGGCCGCGACGCTCCTCCTGCCGCCGCGCCTCACCGCATCGGCCACCGAACTGCGCGACACCGCCCGCCGGCGCGGACTGCACACCGTCCAGCTGCCCACCTTCACCCTCCCGCACGGGCTGCGTGCCTCGCATGTGCACGCCGGTCCGGCGTTCGCCGACGCGGTGGCCGCCCCGCTCGGCATCGCCCCGCTCGAAGCCCCCGCACACTGGCTCGCCGACCTGCCCCGCGACCTCGTACGGCGCGAGATCCGCGCCCTCCCGGTCCGTGAGGCGTACGCCCTGCGCCGGCCCGTCTTCGTCAAGTCACCCAACGACAAGGGCATCCGCGCCATGGTCTACGCCGACGGCTCCCGGCTGCCCGGCCCCGACGCCGTCGACCCCGACACGCTCGTACTGGTCTCCGACGTCGTGACCTTCGCCGTCGAATACCGCCTCTATCTCCTGGACGGCGAGGTACGCACCGGCAGCCGCTACGCCGAGGACGGGCGCCTGAGCCCCGGCCCGCTCATCCCGGACGCGGCCGCCTTCGGCGCCGAACTCCTCGGGCGCCGCGGCGCCGGCCTGCCCTCCGCGATCGTCGTCGACATCGGCCGCCTCGACGGCCACTGGGCGGTCATCGAGGCCAATGCGGCCTGGGCGAGCGGCCGCTACACCAGCGACCCGGACCTGGCCCTGGACACGGTGCTGCGGGCCGCGGGCCCGGTGGAGCGGGTGCCGGCGCGCGATCTGCCGTTCGTCAGGGCGGCGGCACGGTGACGCGCACCGCCCCGCCGTGAGCCGCGGCCGCTCAGGGGGCCTGCCGCGCTGCGATCAGCGGGCCGATCAGCCGCGTTCCGGGGCCGACCCGGCCGCCGGGCCCGGGGAGCGCGGTGGTGTTGTCCACGGTGAGCGGCTCGCCGCAGTGCGCGCAGGTGGCCACCATCGTGGTGTCCCGGTCGCAGGTCAGGTGATGGATGCGGGCCGGCGGGCCCGCCTCGCCCGCGTACCAGCGGTCGCCCCAGGCCGTGAGCGCCAGCAGCACCGGATAGAGCTCCTTGCCCTTGGTCGTCGCGACATAGTGCTCGCGCGGCGGCCGCTCCTGATAGCGCTCGCGGGTCAGTACGCCCTCCTCGACCAGCCGCGACAGCCGGGCGGTGAGGACCTTGCGGGAGATGCCGAGGTCCTCGGCGAGTGCGTCGAACCTGCCGATCCCGGTCAGGACGTCCCGCATGATCAGCGCCGTCCAGGCGTCGCCGAACAGATCGGTGGCGCGGGCGATCGAGCAGGCCACGTCGGAGAGGGGAGTGCGGGTCACCCTTCGAGGCTATCCGAGTTCCCTCAGGAGACCCGGCGATGCTAGGTTCCCTGAGGGAACTCGGCCGCTCCGGGGACGCCGGCGCGGGCGGTCCGACAGAGGAGAAACGCCATGGGCAGCGCCCCACTGATCGCACTGGACTCCACCGACCCGGAGGCCGTCGACGGCCGCCAGATCCGCGCCGCTGCCTTCCAGGACGTACGGCTCGCCTACACCGCCACCGTCCTCGAGGGCCTCGGCCGCGCCGCCTCCGGGCGGGCCCTCGTCGTGGGCAGCGGCCGCGGCCTGCTGGCGCGCGGCCTGGCCCGGCTCGGCTTCGACGTCACCGCCGTGGACCCGTCCCCCACCGCGACCACGATGGCGCGCACCGCCGCCGAACGGGACGGCCTCGAGATCGCGCACCGCACCGCGCCCGCGGAGGACCCCGGCCTCTCCGCCGCCGCGTTCGATCTGATCTACCTCGCCGACACGCTGGAGATCACCGCCGACCCCGACCGGGTGATCGAGCAGGCCGCCCGCGCCCTCAAGCCCGACGGCGTCCTCGTCTACGACACCGTCAACCGCACCCCGGTCTCCCGCCTGGTCTATCTGGTGGCCTTCCAGCGCCTGCCGATGACCCGCGTCGTACCCGCCGGCCGCTACGCCGCCCGCCGGCTCCGCACCCCGGCGGAGGTCGTCGCCCTCCTGGCGCGCCACGGTCTGCGCAACGACGACATCTGCCATTTCAAGCCACGCAGCGTACGGAGTCTGCTGGCGGCGGTCCTCGGGCGCCGCCGCGGCCGGATCACCGACGACGAGATCGCGGGCGTGGTCGGCTTCGAACTCGCCCCGGGAACCCACCCGTTGGTGACCTATCTCGGTTACGCGCGGACCGCGTGAGTGCGGCCGGCCCGGCGGCCGGGCGCCGAGCAGCCCTGTGAACAGGCCCGCCGCAATTGAGACAACCTCATTACGTGGCTCTGACCAGGACTTGACACCATGACAGGCGGGTAAGCCGTAGAACGTCACGCACAGCAGCGACGTCAGGGCACAGCCGACGACCGGATACGGATGCGTCCGCCCGGATCGCGCCGGGCGCCTCCCTCTTTTCCTGTATGCCTTCGCCACCTGCGTGGCGCTGTTCGCTCCCTGGCATGAAAGTGGGTCGGGCTGATGGCCGAGAGCCACAACTACCAAGAATTCGTCGGCCACATCCGCGAGGCGGGCGGCACGATCGTGCTCGAGCTCCGCGGGGAGTGGGACATTCTCGCCGTGTCGGTGGTCGCCGAGCGGCTGGACGCGCTGACCGGCTCGCAGCGCCCCGATCTCGTCCTCGACGTGAGCGGGGTGACCTTCATGGACTGCGCCGGGCTGGGCCTGCTCTGCCGCGCCCGGTACCGGGCGCGGCGCCGGGGCGGGCGGCTGCGGCTGACCGGGGTCACGGACGACGGGTGGGTCGCGCGACTGCTGCGGATGGCCTCGATGGCCGGCGAGTTCGAGGTGGTGGCCGAGGCGATCGCGGGGGCCACCTGCCTGGCCGACTGCGTGGCCGTCTGACCGGTGCAGGACCGACGGATGGTGGGAAGGGCGATGGAGGCGGCGGAGGGCCGTACGCCGCCGGGCCGGGCCGCTGGTGCCGGCCGGCCCGGGGCGGGGCCGTGGTGGATCAGGCCGGCAGGGCCGCCTCGATGGCCGCGACCAGCTCATCGGCCTCCGGCTCGGTGCGTGGCCGGAACCGGCCCACGACCTCGCCCTGATGGTCGATCAGGAACTTCTCGAAGTTCCACTGCACGTCCCCGGCCGCGCCCTCCGCGTCCTCGGTGCCGGTCAGCTCGGCGTACAGCGGATGCCGGTCGGCGCCCTTGACATCGGTCTTCTCGAACAGCGGGAAGCTGACACCGTAGGTCGTCGAGCAGAACGTGGCGATCTCCTCGGCGGTGCCCGGCTCCTGGCCGGCGAACTGGTTGCTGGGGAAGCCCAGCACGCTGAAGCCGCGGTCGGCGTAGCGCTCCTGGAGCCGCTCCAGGCCCGAGTACTGCGGGGTCAGCCCGCATTTGGACGCCACATTGACCACCAGCAGTGCGCGGCCGCGGTAGTCGTCGAGCGAAGCGGGCTCACCGGTCAGGGTGCGCAGCGGAATGTCGTACAGGTTCACGGTCAAGCTCCTCAATGCGGTTTCGCGGATCGTCCCTGCGGTTCCGCGGATAGTGACGGCCATCTTCGCTTCCCACAGCGGCGCCCGGCTTGATCTTCCCGGAATCGTCGACCGGCCACGACACCACCGGCTGGAGCGCGCCCGCGCGCCACTCCCTGAGCAGCTGGTCGAAGATCGGCGTCGGCTCTTCGGGGGACCGGCGGGCATACGGGGGCGAGAGGGAGAGGCGCTGAAAAATATGACCCGTAGTCTTTTTGGTGTCCATGTCCGGACTCAACCGGGAGAGCGCTGCCCTGGTTGCGGTGCGCACGCGGGACGGCCGCGAGATGTGCCTGAGCCGGTGACGGGCAGAAGATACGTTCCCGCGCGGCCCAGTGCCGACAGGTCCACCGCATGGGCCATGGCGTGCATGCCGGCGGTGTTCGGATGCACCCCGTCGCCGCTGTTGTAGGTGCGCCGCAGCCGCCGGGGCGCGGCCGGATCGCGCAGGGCCGCATCGAAGTCGACCACGCCGTCAAAGGCCCGTCCGGTACGGATCCAGTGGTTGACCTGCGTCCGCATCCGTTCGCCCGCCGGGCCCAGGAGGGCGTTCGGGGTGATGGTGCCGGCGTGCAGCGCGATCCCGGCGGCGTGCGCCCGGTGGGCCAGCGAGGCCAGCCCCGCGATCACTTGGCCGGCGGTCACCCGGGAGCCCCGGTGCACCCCGGCGCCCGCCCCCAGGTCGTTGGTGCCAAGAAGCACGATCGCGTCGGAAACGGCCGTCTGCCGCAGCACATCGCGGGCGAACCGGGCCTCGCCGTTGACCCCGAGGTGGATCCGCCCGTCGGCCCCGGTCCCTACGTCGCTCAGCAACCGGTTGCCGCCGATGCCCGCGTTGACGACGGAGAGCCCGTGGCCGTCCTGTGCGGCCGCGGCCAGCCGCCGGGCCAGCACGTCCGGCCAGCGCAGATTGATGTCGTCGGGGATTTTGTCGCCCTCGGTGATGGAGTCGCCGAAAGCTACCACCGTACGGTCCGCGGTCGCCGCGGCGACGTCCACGCCTTCCAGGAAGAACCAGGACAGCGTCCGGTGGTGGAAGGCCGAGCCGCTGTCGTCGGCGGTGTGATCGCCCCGTGTGGACAGGTAGCTGGTCTGCTTCGCCATGCCGTGCCAGGTGGTGGGTCCGGTCGGGATCGGCAGATGGATGCTCACCACCAGGTCGCGGTCGGCGTGGACGGTCAGCCGTACGGGATCGCTGACGACCTCCGCGCCCACCGGGACGGTGGCCGAGCGGTGCCCGGCGAAGGTCACCCGGCGCCGCGTCCCCGGCACGGTGGCCGCGCCCTTGGCGCGTCGCGCGACCGTCACCGCGCCCAGGTCCAGCGGCCGGGTGCCGTACAGGTTGGACAGGCGCAGCCGGACCTGGTCGCCACCGACCGAGAGGTGCACGACCAGGCGGAGGGTGCGGTGGGCGAATCCGTGGACGGACCGGCCCCTGCGGGCGGGCGGGGTGAGGGCGGTGGCCCACCCGCCGACCCAGTGGCGGGTCGCGGCCGCGGGTGACGCCGGTGTCGCGGTGGCTCCCAGGATGCCGAGTGATGCCGTGCCGGCCAGGAGTGATCTGCGGGGCAGGGACCGTCCACGCACAGCGTGCCTCCTGTTGTCCGTCACTTCGCGGGCCGGCGCTTGGTCATGGTCCACGGACGGGGGCCCGGCCGGCTTCGTACACGCCGTTCTCGTCCTTCTGGCGGCACCCGAGTGGCTGTCGGCAGGGCGCGCGGGAGGAGCGGGACGCGGCCGGCGCGGCGTCAGGCCGCCGTCACCGGCCGGTCTTCTCCATCGTCGCCGCGATCCCGTCCAGGATGACGGCCAGGCCGACCTCGAAGGTGGTCTTCGCCTCGCGCTCCATGTACGGCTCCGCGCTGCCCGAGTGCGGTGTGGCGCCCTCGGTCTCGAGGCGGACCAGGAGCGGGAAGCGGTGCTGGAAGTCGGGCACGACCTCGCCCAGCACGGTGGAGCGGGACTGCCACCACTCCTCGTCGGACACTCCCGTCGCCGCCGCGGCCAGCCGCGATTCGGTGACGGTCTGCGCGGCGCCGCGGACGAAGTGGAAGAGGGCGCCGACGATGCGGCGCAGTACGGCGGAGTCCAGCTCGGTGGCGTACAGCAGCCGTACCAGCGTCTCCAGCGCGCCGTATTCGTTCGGCCCGAGCACCGGCCGGACCTGGGAGACCTGGAGCACCCAGGGGTGGCGCAGATAGAACTCCCAGGTGTCCTCCGCCCAGGACGTCACGGCGGATCGCCAGCCCGGCGCGAGGTCGTAGTCGGCGGGCAGTTCGGCCAGCGCCCGGTCGTACATCAGGTCCACCAGCTCGCTCTTGCTGGGGACGTAGGTGTACAGCGCCATCGCGGTCCGCCCGAGGCGCTCGCCGACCGCGCGCATGGACAGCGCGGCCAGGCCCTCGGCGTCGGCGACCTCGATCGCCGCGTCCACGATCGCGTCCACGCTCAGCGCCGGTTTGGGGCCGGGCGCCGAGCGCTTCCCGGCCGCTTCCTTGTCCTTGGCGCGCCACAGCAGGGACATCGAACGGCGGGCGTCGCCCTGGCCGGCGAAGAGAACCACTTGCCATCTCCTTACGGCATAAAGTAATCTCGTCGGGAGAACTCTTTACGACGTAAAGATATCAGGGGGCGGGATGGGGTTCCAGGGATCCGGCGAGCGGTCTGCAGGCTCCGCGGCCGACAGTCACGACGTGATTGAGGTCCGCGGCGCGCGGGAGAACAACCTCAGGGACGTGTCCCTCGACATCCCCAAACGCCGACTCACGGTCTTCACCGGCGTCTCCGGATCCGGGAAGTCCTCCCTGGTCTTCGGCACCATCGCCGCGGAGTCGCAGCGGCTGATCAACGAGACCTATACGGCCTTCGTCCAGTCCTTCATGCCGAGCCAGGCGCGGCCCGATGTCGATGCGCTGCGCAATCTCAGCGCCGCGATCGTCGTCGACCAGGAGCGGATGGGGGCCAACTCCCGTTCCACGGTGGGCACCGCGACCGACGCCTACACCATGCTGCGGATCATCTTCAGCCGCCTCGGCGCGCCTCATGTCGGCACCTCGACGGCCTTCAGCTTCAACAGCGCCGAGGGGATGTGCCCAACCTGCGAGGGGCTGGGGCGGGTCTCGACGGTCGATGTCGACGAGCTGGTGGACACCGAACTCTCCCTCAACGAAGGCGCGATCACCGCACCCGGCTTCACCGTCGGTTCGTTCTACTGGCAGACCCTCGCCCACTCCGGCTTCTTCGACCCCGACGTCAAGCTGAAGGACTACACCCCCGAGAAGTGGGACGAGTTCCTGCACAAGCCCGCCACCAAGACCAGACAGGGCACCTTCAACATCACCTGTGAGGGCCTGCTGGTGAAGGTGCAACGGCTGTATCTCGCCAAGGACCGCGAGTCCGTGCAGCCGCACATCCGCTCCTTTGTCGACCGCGCGGTGACCTTCACCGCCTGCGGCGACTGCGGAGGTACGCGGCTCAACCCCGCAGCCCTCGGCTCCCGTATCGCCGGTCGCAATATCGCCGAATGCTCCGCCCTCCAGATCAGCGACCTGGCGGCATTCGTCCGGAGCATCGACGACCCTTCAGCCTCCGGCCCCGGGTGCCCCCAGGTGGCGCCGCTGTGCAACGCCCTCTGCCACACCCTGGATTCGCTGGTCGAGATCGGACTGGGCTATCTGAGCCTGGACCGCGAGTCCGGCACCCTGTCCGGTGGCGAGGCCCAGCGGGTGAAGATGGTCCGCCATCTCGGCTCCAGCCTGACCGATGTCACCTATGTCTTCGACGAGCCGACCGTCGGACTGCACCCGCACGACATCCAGCGGATGAACGACCTCCTGCTGCGGCTGCGTGACAAGGGAAACACCGTCCTGGTCGTCGAGCACAAACCGGAGACGATCCAGATCGCCGACCATGTCGTCGACCTCGGCCCCGGAGCCGGCACCGCCGGCGGGCAGATCTGCTTCACCGGTGATGTCGCCGCCCTGCGCGGCTCCGGCACCCTGACGGGGCGCCATCTCGACCACCGTGCCCGGTTGCGCGATACGGTCCGGCAGCCCAGCGGCCGGATCTCCGTCACCGGTGCCAACCGGCACAACCTCAAGGACGTCAGCGTCGACATCCCGCTCGGCGTGCTCACCGTCGTCACCGGTGTCGCGGGCTCCGGCAAAAGCTCCCTGATCCATGGCTCGTTGCCTCAGCGGGACGGCGTGATCGTCGCCGACCAGTCCGCCATCCGCGGCTCCCGCCGCAGCAATCCGGCCACCTACACCGGGCTGCTCACCCCGATCCGTACGGCCTTCGCCAAGGCCAACGGCGTCAAGGCCGCGCTGTTCAGCGCCAATTCCGAGGGAGCCTGCCCGCACTGCAAGGGCATCGGGCTGGTCTACACCGACCTCGCGATGATGGCGGGCGTGGCCTCGGTCTGCGAGGAGTGCGAGGGCAGGCGGTTCAGGCCGAAGGTGCTCACCTACACCCTGCGCGGTAAGAACATCGGCGAGGTGCTGGCCATGCCGGTGGCCGAGGCCCGCGAGTTCTTCCCCACCGGGCAGGCCCGCACCATCCTCGACCGCCTGATGGACGTGGGCCTGGGCTACCTCGGCCTCGGCCAGCCGCTCACCACCCTCTCCGGCGGCGAACGTCAGCGCCTCAAACTCGCTCTCCACATGGCCGAGAAGGCCGCCGTCTACGTCCTGGACGAGCCGACCACCGGCCTGCATCTCGCCGATGTGGACCAGCTCCTGGGCCTGCTCGACCGGCTGGTGGACGACGGCAACACCGTCATCGTCATCGAGCACCACCAGGCCGTGATGGCCCACGCCGACTGGCTGATAGACCTCGGCCCCGGCGCGGGCCACGACGGCGGCCGCGTGGTGTTCACCGGCACCCCGGCCGACCTCGTCGCCCACAGCGATTCACTGACGGCGCGTCACCTGCGGACATACCTCCAACCACCCGCGGCACAACGGCCCATGGAGCTGATGGACGCCACGGCTGCCGTCGAGGCCCCGCACCCGACCCCACCCCCCACCCGATGGAGGAACCCATGACCATGACGGACGTGCCCGTCGCGCTCATCCAGGTCACCGACGTCCGGCGGATCACCCCGCACATGGTCCGCGTCACCTTCGACGGAGACGGCCTCGACGACTTCCCCACCTGGCCCGACCAGCAGCTCAAACTCCTCTTCCCCAGACCGGGACAGCCCGCGCCCCGGCTCCCCGGGACCGGCGCGGACGGCGATGCGATGCGCTGGTACGAGGCGTTCCTCGCCCTCCCCGAGGACGAACGGCCGTGGATGCGCAGCTACACGGTGCGGTCCTACGACGCCGAACGCCACCGGATCAGCGTCGACTTCGTCCTGCACGCAGCGGCGGCCACGCCGCAGGACGACGCGGACGCCGGTCCGGCCACCCGCTGGGCGGCCCACGCCCGGGTGGGCGACACCCTCGCCCGCTACGGCCCGGCAGCCATATACGCCAGACCGCTGCCCCTCGACACCGCCGACTGGCTGCTGCTGGCCGGCGACGAGACGGCGCTGCCGGCCATCGGCTCGCTGGTGGAATCGCTGCCCGAGGGCGCCCGCGCGCTGGCGTACATCGAGGTGGCCGACGCCGCGGAGGAACAGCCCTTCTCGACCCCGGCCGACCTCACCGTCCACTGGGTGCACCGCACCGGCGCCGCCGCGCGTTGCGATGCTCTGCTGAGCGCTGTCCGCGACGCCTCGTTCCCGCCCGGTACGCCGTTCGCCTGGCTGGCCGGTGAGGCGGGCGCGGTCCGCGCACTACGGCGCCACCTCGTCGAGGAGCGTGGCCTGGCCAAGTCCCGGATCGACTTCACCGGCTACTGGCGCCGCAAGCTCACCCAGGACGACGCCCCGACGGACGAGGACCTGGCCGAGGCGCAGGAAAAGATAGCCGCGGCCCAGGCATACACCCAGTAGCGGCGCCGGGCCGAGCCGGCGTCAGATGCCGTTCGGCCGACCGGGAGCGGCCGAGCGGCGCCAGGTCCGCGACCAGGCGCCGCAGCCGCGTGCTCTCGGCGAGCGGCCGGGAGTGCCCCCGCGCCGCTCCACGTCGCAGTGATCTTCCCGTGGATGCGGCCGTGCGACCGCCGCCGGCTATCTGCGCCAAGGCAGCCCGTCGAGTGCGCCGATGTCGCCGGCCGCAAGAAGCCCGAAGAGCCGCAGGATCTCGTCGCGGCCGACCTCATGCATCTCGCCCGGGTGCACCGTGTTGTCCTCGGCGTTCTCCCAGACCAGAAGGCCGCTCGCGTAGGCGCTGAGGCACCACCCGCTCTCATGCGACAACGACACATCAGGATGCTCGTCGTCCGCCTCCGCGAGCCCGTCCAGAACCCGCCGCATCGTCTCCGCATCGGGGCTGTCGATCGTCCCGCCCACGACGTCGTACATGAAGCACTCCACGCGGTCGATCACCTCATGAGCCGATCCACACGGCAGTCCCTGGCCCTCATCGAGCGGTCCGCCCTCAGCCCACCCGCTCGGCCGCGCTGCGCTCCACACAGAACTCATTGCCTTCGGGATCGGCCAGCGTCGCCCACCCCGTGCCGTCCGGCCGCCGGTGATCGGCCACCAGGCTCGCGCCCAGTGCCAGCAGCCTCGCGACCTCCTCGTCCCGGCTGCGGTCCTGCGGCTGCAGATCCAGATGCAGCCGGTTCTTCCCGGTTTTCTTCTCCGGCACCGCGATAAACAGCAGCCCGCTTCCCCCGGTGATCACCGAGGCCTCCGGATCGCCCGGGAAATCGTCCTCGGCGAGGGATCCGTCCAGCACCTCCGCCCAGAATTGCGCCAGACGACAGGGATCGGTGCAGTCGACCGTGATGTGACGTACGAGGGAAGCCATGCGCGTCACTATGCGGTTGACGGCTGCGGGAGTCCACCGGGTTCCCCGTGCCGGTGGCCCTCGCCCGCCGCGGCGCGCCCAGCGGTGAGCCACTCCAGACGCCGCCCCGCCGCTCGCCCTCGATGCATTCTTGTTCGCCCCACCCATAGGGGCGGCCCGCCCCCGTCGTCTACAGTTGCAGAATTCCGCAATTCAACAGATGACGCGACGGCCGGTCGGCCTGGACGCGGAGGGCATGCGTGGGCGGTTTCGCCGAGTCGGTACGGGAACGGGTACATGCTGCGCGCGCCGCCGTCGAGGCGGCACGGACGGCGGACGACGCCTATGCGCTCGCCGTGGCGGAGGACGAGCTGGACGATGCGCTGCGGGTGGCGCGCAACGTCGGCATCGACCCGGACGGCGGGACCGCGGCCGGGCCGGGGAGTGGGGCGCCGCAGTGAACGGCGCGTGGGTCCCGCTCTGTCAGGCGAAGGCGGAATTCTTCCGGATGCTGGGACACCCGGTCCGTATCCGGGTGCTGGAACTGCTCCAGGACGGGCCGCTGCCGGTGCGCAGCCTGCTCTCCGCGATCGAGGTGGAGCCGTCCGCGCTCTCCCAGCAGCTGGCGATCCTGCGCCGCTCGGGCATCGTGACGGCCACCCGCTGCGGCTCCACCGTCGTCTATGAGCTGGCCGGCGGCGATGTCGCGGAGCTGCTGCGCGCCGCCCGCCGGGTGCTGACCGATGTGCTCACCGGCCGGCATGCGCTCCTCGCCGAGCTGCGGGAGGCCGAAGCCGGCGCCGGAGGAGTGGCGGCGGCCGGCAGTGTGGCGGCAGCGGGCAGTGTGGCCGCCGGCGACAGCGTGGGGGCGGCGTCGTGACGTACGCGCGCCGCTCCGAGGGGTGATCGCACATGGCTCCGGCGAGACGCAAAGGGCCGCCGCCCTGGCGGGCGGTCCGCTCCCGCACCTGCATACCGTCGGCCACCGGGCCGGGCACCGCCCGTCCCTGCCGCGGCCGCCGCCAGGAACGAGGCTCCGTAAGAACCGCCCCCGGCCACGGCTGCCCGGAATTCGCCTCCCGTCGCCGCACGTCCTCGCGCTGCGGCGGCAGGCGGGGCGGCACCACCGCCGTCCGCCCCGGCCGCCAGCTGGCGCGGCTGCCCGGCGCGGTCCATGTACCGCATCGCACGATGCAACACAGCGTGTGGCGACGGGTGCTGCTCACCATCCTCATCAGCCAGCTGCTGATCGTCTTCCTGGCGCTGGTCGTGTACTTGGGGCGGCACGCGGGGACGTAGCGGCTGCGCGGTGCGGCCGGCCGGCGTTATACGGCGGCGCCGCGGGTCCGCCACAGCCAGGCGACGTCCCGCCCGAACGACCACATCAACAGCGCCAGGGCCCCCGCCACGGCGACGAACGCCCACACCCCCGGCACGATCCCGGCGCCGGCCACCACCAGGACGATGCCCTGGAGCGCGGCAACGGCCTTACGGGCCATGCTCGGTGGCAGGGCACCGCGTAGCCACGGCAGCGCCCAGGACGCCGCGACGAAGGCGTAGCGCATCAGGCCGATGGCCAGGACCCAGGCGCCCAAGGGCATCGCGACATAGATGGACAGCACCAGGATGAGGAAGGCGTCCACCTCCATGTCGAAGCGGGCGCCGAGAGTCGTTGCCGTTCCGGTGCGCCGGGCCACATGGCCGTCGACGGCGTCCAGGATCAGTGCCACGGTGGCCAGGGCGACCAGCACCGCCACCGGGGCCCGGTGGGCGAAGGAGTCGGCCACCAGTGCCGTCACGCCGCCGACGAGGATCGTACGGGCCAGCGTGACGCGGTTCGCCGGGCCGAACGGACCCGTCCAGGACCGGCGCAGCGCCATGATCAGCACGGCCCAGGTGACCACGGCGAACGTGGAGCCCGTCAGCCAGCCCGCGGTTCCCAGGCCGGCCGCCCGGCACAGGATTTCGAGCACCAGCAGCTGCACGCCGAGACCGGCCGTCATGTCCTGGCCGAATGGCCTTGTGTCGTACGGGTTTTGTACGGTCACCCGGCCTCCTGGGATGTCTGGCGGAGTCGATGGCCGCCGCGTATCGTGACGGCGTCGTCATGATCGCCGGCAGGCCGGTGATCATCGGCAGGCAGTTCCCCACCATGAAGTTCCGCCCCACCGTGCACGTCCCCAGCATTCATGAACCATCGCCGTAGCGTCCAGGAGGGTTCTGATGTCGCGCGTCGCCCGGGCCTTTTGGGTCGACTCTCCCGGCCGCGGTGAGATCCGTGAGGTCGCACTGCCCAGGCCCGGCGAGGACGAGGTGCTGGTGCGTGCGGTGTGCTCCGGTGTGAGCCGGGGGACGGAGTGCCTGGTCTTCCGGGGCGGGGTGCCCGAGAGCCAGTACGGCGTGATGCGGGCGCCGTTCCAGGACGGCGCGTTCCCGGGGCCCGTCAAGTACGGCTATCTCAGCGTCGGCGTCGTCGAGGAGGGGCCCGCCGCGCTGCTCGGCCGTACGGTCTTCTGCCTCTATCCGCATCAGTCGCACTATGTCGTCCCGGCGAGCGCCGTCGTCCCCGTGCCGGATGCGGTCCCCGCGGCGCGGGCCGTGCTGGCCGGGACGGTGGAGACCGCGGTGAACGCCCTGTGGGACGCGGCGCCGCTGGTGGGGGACCGGATTGCGGTGGTCGGTGCGGGGATGGTCGGGTGCAGCGTCGCCGCCGTACTCGCCCGCTATCCGGCGGTCCGGGTGCAGTTGGTCGACGCGGACCCGGTACGGGCCCGGACGGCCGAGGCGCTGGGGGTGGCCTTCGCGCTGCCCGAGGATGCGCTGGGGGACTGCGACCTGGTCGTGCACGCCAGCGCCACCGGAGCCGGGCTGGCCCGCTCGCTCGAACTGCTCGCCCCGGAGGGCACGGTCATCGAGCTGAGCTGGTACGGCGACCGGCCGGTCAGCGTGCCACTGGGGGAAGCCTTCCACTCCCGCCGCCTCGTGGTGCGCAGCAGCCAGGTGGGCGCGGTCTCGCCGGCCCGGCGCGCCCGCCGCACCTTCGCCGACCGGCTCGCGCTCGCCCTCGACCTCCTCGCCGACCCCGCCTTCGATGCGCTGATCACCGGCGAATCCGCCTTCGAGGACCTGCCACAGGTACTGCCCCGCCTCACCACGGGTGAGCTTCCGGCGCTGTGCCATCGCATCCGGTACGGGGACGCGGCGGCCCGCGAGTAGCCCGTACCGCGGGCCGCACCGCACCGCCCCGCCCCCAGCCCTCCACCCCCCACTCCGTCACCACACTGGAGGACCGCCTTGTTCAGCATCACCGTCCGCGATCACCTGATGGTCGCCCACAGTTTCCGCGGCGCGGTCTTCGGGCCCGCGCAGCGCCTGCACGGCGCGACGTTCGTGGTGGATGCCACCTTCCGCCGCGCCGAGCTCGACGCGGACAACATCGTCGTCGACATCGGTCTGGCCGGACAGGAACTCGGCGGGCTGATCGGCGAGTTGAACTACCGCAACCTCGACGACGAGCCCGCGTTCGCCGGCATCAACACCTCGACGGAGGCCCTGGCCAAGGTGATCGCCGACCGGCTCGCCGACCGCATCCAGGCCGGAAACCTCGGCGAGAGCGCCCGCGAGCTGGCCGGCATATCGGTCACCTTGCACGAGTCACACATCGCCTGGGCGACCTACGAGCGCGCCCTGTGACCGACACCGGGCCCGGAGCGCCGCGCGTGGTGCACTTCGTCCTGCCCGGTGATGTCGACGACCCGGCCGCGCCCAGCGGCGGGAACACCTACGACCGCCTGGTGCGCCAAGGCCTCCCGGCGGCCGGCTGGCAGGTGCGCCCGTATGCCGTACGCGGGAGCTGGCCGCGGCCGGATCCGGGAGCCCGCGGGGAACTGGCGCGGTGTCTGGGCGCGTTGCCGGACGGGGCCGTCGTCCTCCTGGACGGGCTGGTGGCCTGCGGCGTCCCGGAGATCATCGCCCCCGAGGCCGGACGGCTGCGGATGGCGGTCCTGGTGCATCTGCCGCTGGCCGACGAGACCGGGCTCGCCCCAGACCTGGCCCGGGACCTGGACGCCCGGGAGCGCCGGGTCCTGCACGGCGTACGGGCGGTGGTGGCCACGAGCCGGTGGGCCGCCCGGCGGCTCGTGGCACAGCACGGGCTCGCCCCGGACCGGGTCCAGGTGGCCATGCCCGGAGCCGATCCCGCGCCGCTCGCGCACGGAACGGACGGCGCCACCCGGCTGCTGTGCGTCGCCGCGGTCACCCCGCGCAAGGGCCAGCACCGCCTGGTGGACGCCCTCGCCACCGTCGCCGACCTGCCCTGGAGCTGCGAGTGTGTGGGAGGAATGCGCGGCGATCCCGGCTATGTCGCCCAACTGCGGCGAAAGGTCGATGAGTGGGGGCTCGGCGGCCGGGTGTGCCTTGCCGGGCCGCGGGCGGGTGCGGAGCTGGAGGAGCGGTATGCGGCCGCCGATCTGCTGGTGCTCGCGTCGTATGCCGAGACCTACGGGATGGTCGTCACCGAGGCGCTGGCGCGGGGGATTCCCGTACTGGCGACGGCGGTGGACGGCGTCCCGGAGGCCGTCGGGCGCGCCCCGGACGGCAGCGTGCCGGGTCTCCTCGTACCGTCCGACGACGCGGCGGCGCTCTCCGGCGCGCTGCGGGACTGGCTCGGGAGTCCGGCGTTGCGGCACCGGTTGAAGATTTCGGCGCGCGGGCGGCGTGCCATGCTGACGGGATGGGAGACGACGTCGCACAGTCTGGCCGGGGTGCTGGAACGGCTTCGGCGCGAGCCCGGGACCGCGCGGTGAGCGCGGCCGGGGCCGAGCGACCCCGATTCGCTCCGGAGTGGCTGGAGTTGCGGGAGCCCGCCGATGGCGCCGCCCGTGCGCCGGAACTGCTGCACCCCCTGCGCGCGGCGCCGGCCGCCGCCCCGGCCGGGGGCCCGCACCGGACGGTGATCCGCGATCTGGGCTGCGGCACCGGCTCCATGGGGCGCTGGCTCGCCCCTCGGCTGCCCGGCCCGCAGCACTGGATCCTGTACGACCTCGACCCCGCGCTGCTCGCCCGGGCGCAGGAGCGGATGCCCGCGGCGGCCGCCGACGGAAGCGGCGTCACGGCCACCACGGAGCGCGGAGACCTCGCCCGGCTGACCGCCGCTGCGCTCGCAGGAACGTCTTTGGTCACCGCCTCCGCGCTGCTGGACCTGCTCACCCGCGAGGAGGTGGAGGGGCTCGCCGGGGCCTGTACCGGCGCGGGCTGCCCCGCGCTGCTGGCACTCTCCGTCGCGGGGCACGTCGAACTCGCTCCGTACGATCCGCTCGACGACGAGATCGGCGCCGCCTTCAACGACCATCAGCGACGGACGGACGGTGGCCGGCGCCTGCTCGGGCCGGATGCGGTCGCGGTGGCCACGGCGGCGTTCGCGCGGCGGGGCGCGACCGTCATGACGCGGCCCAGCCCCTGGCGGCTCGGTGGCCCGGAGGCCCCGCTCACCGCCGCCTGGCTGCGCGGTTGGGTGGGCGCCGCGCGGGAGCAGCGGCCGGCGCTGGGGGCCCGCGCGGACGCGTATCTGGGACGGCGGCTGGCGGCCTGCGCGGCGGGGGAGCTGAGCGTCACCGTGCAGCACACGGATCTGCTGGCGCTGCCCGGGCCGCGCCCCGGTGCCGAATCCACGCCCGGAGGGGCCGTGCGATGAAACGGTCCCTCTGGGCGTGGCTGAGGATGCTCGGCGGGCTGGGCATCCTCGTGGTGCTGGTGTGGCATCTGGGGTCCGGCGCCTTCCTGGAGGGGCTGCGCCGGATCGACGCCGGCACGCTGCTCGCCGCGCTCGGCATCGGCCTGCTCACCACCGTGTTCAGCGCCTGGCGCTGGTGTCTGGTGGCCCGCGGCCTCGGCCTGCACCTGCCGCTCGGCCGGGCCGTCGCGGACTACTACCGCGCCCTGTTCCTCAACGCCGCGCTGCCCGGAGGCGTGCTCGGTGACGTACACCGCGCGGTACGGCACGGCCAGAGCGCCCGCGACCTCGGGCGGGGCGTCCGCGCCGTGGTCCTGGAACGGGCCGCGGGCCAGCTCGTCCTGTGCGTGGCCGGCGCCGTGGTGCTGCTGGTCCGGCCGTCCCCGGTCCTCGCGCAGGCAGGCCGCCTCCTGAGCGCCCCCGGCGCGCTGGTCGCGGTGGCCGTGGTGGGCGTAGTGGCTGTCGGCGTCGCCCGCTGGAGCCGGGGCGCCTCACGTGGCGCGCGGGCCGTCCGCGCCATGCTGGCCGAGGCGCGGACGGCCCTGCTCGCCCGCGGCAGCTGGCCCGGGGTGGCGCTCTCCTCCGTGGTCGTCCTCGCGGGATATCTCGGGATGTTTCTGCTGGCCGCCCGCGTGGCGGGAGTCACGGCGTCACTGGCCGAGCTGGTGCCGCTGGTCGTGCTGGCGCTGCTGGCGATGGCGCTGCCGCTGAACGTCGGCGGGTGGGGCCCCCGGGAAGGCGTCGCGGCCTGGGCCTTCGGCGCGGCCGGGCTTGGCGCGGCGCAGGGGCTCACCACCGCCGTCGTCTACGGGGTCCTCGCCTTCGCCGCCGGCCTACCGGGCGCCGGTGTGCTCATCGTCCGCTGGGCCGCCGGGCCGCGCGCCGGGCGTCCCCAGCGCGAACTCGAAGAGCGTGTCCTCGCCGAGCAGAGTGCGCCGCACCGGCGGACGTAGCGCGTCCCGCATCACCGGCGTACCGGGGAACCGCAGCCCCGGCACGCCGTCGCCGAGCAGCACCGGCGCAACGGTGACATACAGCCGGTGCAGCGCCCCCGCCTGCAGAAACCGCGACACGGTGACGCCGCCGCCCTCGACCAGCACCCGGCCGAGGCCGCGCCGCGCCAGGGCCGCCAGGACACGGTGCGGCGCGAACGCCTCGGCGTCCGGCAGCACCAGGACGTCGAGGCCGGCCCCTTCGGCGACGGCCGCCTCCGGGCCCACCACCCACAGCGTCGGCGCCGCCCCGTCCGTGAACACCTGCCGCCGCCGCGGCACCCGGCCGCGCGGATCGAGCACCACACGCACCGGGTTGTCGCCCGCACAGGCGCGCACGGTCAGCCGCGGATCGTCCGCCACGGCGGTCCCGGCCCCGACGATCACCGCGTCGGACAGCGCGCGCAGCCGGTGCAGATGGCGTCGGTCCTCCTCCCCGGTGACAAAGTCCGCATCGCCGGTACGGGTGGCGATGAACCCGTCCAGACTCTGTCCGAGCTGCGCACACGCGACATGGGCCCCGGCCAGGCAGAGCGGCAGATAGCGCTCGGCCAGCTGCGTCGCCCCGGGCGAGGCGTATCCGGATGCGGAGCCCGGCACCAGCCCGGCGGCCTCGGCGTCCTCCGCCGTACGGATGCGGCGCAGCCGGTCCCAGACCGCCGCCGCGTCGAGTGCCTCAGCCATGGGATTCCGTCCGCGTCCCGAACAGCGCCGCATACTCGCCGAATGCCTCGACCAGCCCGGCCAGCAATTCCTGGCCCTTCCGTGCGGAGGCCAGGGAGGGGCGCCCGATGATCCCGGATTCCGTATAGGCCGACATGCCGAGCGTGAGCAGATGCTTCCGCTCATCGGCTATCCAATCCGCTGATTCCGCCGATTCCTCTGATTCCGTCGATTCATAACCGGGCCGCACCAAATCGGGATGAGCATGCAGAAGGATGGAGGTTTCCACCTCTCCCGCGTGCATATCGCTGTGCGTCGACGTCTCCGCCCCCGCCCGCCTGCGCGCCGCGTCCCAGTCGGCCGAGCCGGGGAAGAGCGCCATACGCATCCCCGTTCCGGCGGATTCCTGAACCACGTTGCGCAGTACGTAATTTCCGCCGTGGCCGTTGACGAGAATCAGGGTGTGGATGCCCGACCGCCGCAGTGAATCGGCGATGTCCGTCACCACGGCGTGCAGGGTCCGGGCCGAAATGCTGACCGTTCCCGGCCAGGCGGCGTGTTCGTGGGAACAGGAGAGCGTCAGGGGCGGCAAAAGGTGTACGGGATGGGCGGCGGCGATCTGTTCGGCGAGAGTGCAGGCGATGACGGTATCGGTGGTCAACGGCAGGAAGGGGCCGTGCTGTTCGAAGCTGCCGATGGGCAACAGGGCCCATTGCGGCCGCCGGGCCCGCACCTCCTCGGTGGTGTCCGCCGGGAGGAGTCCGTGGGCCGGAAACCGGTGTGCCGATGGGGTCATGGTGGGGTGCGGCCTTTCGTCGCGCTCACTCGCCGGGCCGTCGCAGCTTAGGCATTTTGATATTCCGTGCCAACTTCCTGCCCGCGCCAAGACGTTCACGTACCATCGCGCCATGACGGACCTCGATGCCGAGACCCATATTGCTGACGACGGCCTGGTCGAACGGGTGGTGGAGGTCCGTCTCCCTACGGCGCACGGCGAATTCCTCGCCGTCGGCTATCGCGACATCCGCACCGGGACCGAGCAGGTGGCCCTGGTTCACGGCGATGTGGCGGGGGAGACGGTACTGACCCGGGTGCATTCGGAGTGTCTGACCGGCGATGTGTTTGCGTCGGCGCACTGCGAATGCGGCGATCAATTGTCCGCGGCGCTGGCCGCGATCGTGGCGGCCGGGCGCGGAGTTCTCGTCTATCTGCAGGGCCATGAGGGGCGGGGAATAGGGCTCCTCGCCAAGCTCCGGGCGATGAAACTACAGGAGGCCGGGCTGGACACCGTCGATGCCAATATCGCGCTCGGACTGCCGGTCGATGCCCGCGAATACGGTGTCGCGGCCGGAATGCTGCGGGACCTGGAGGTCCGGTCCGTCAGGCTGCTGTCGAACAATCCGCGGAAGCGGGCGGCGCTGCTGCGGCACGGCATCGCCGTCGCCGAACAGGTCCCGCTGCTGATGCCGCCGGGCGTGGAGAACATCCGCTATCTGCGCGCGAAACGGGAACGGCTCGACCATGACCTGCCCCACCTGGACGGCATTCCCGGCCTGTCCTGAATACGGCAGGGCCCGCGACGCCGAAGACGTCGCGGGCCCCTTGAGATGACCGTCAGGTCGCCACAGGCGCCGCCTCGGCGGCCACGGCCTCGCGGGCCGGTGCGACGACACGCTCCGCGAGATGGCCGAAGAGCAGGCCGAAGCCGGCCCACAGCACCGCCTGGACGGCGAGCGTCGACAGCCGGAACTCCCAGAGCAGCGTGCCGGGGAATCCGTGCGGCACATTGTCGTAGGACGGCAGGAAGGCATACGCGATGCCGACGGCGACCACAAACGCGGTGCCGCCTGCCACCGTGGCGTACCACGTGCCCAGCCGGGGAACCAGGCGCCGGCCGAGGATCGTCGCGCCGACGGCCAGCAGGATGCCCAGCAGCATCATCAGGAAGTACAGGGCGGTGCGCTGGCCGATGGTGTCAGGGTTACCGACGGCCGGCGGGTTGGCCGGGTACTTCAGGAACGGTACGAGGTAGACCACCAGCGCCGCGCCGGACAGCAGTGCGGCGGTGGTACGGGCGTTGAAGCGGCCGATCCGGCCCAGCGCGAAGCAGAAGACCAGGGCGGCGATCCCGCCCAGCGCCACGCCGTAGACCAGCACACCGGTCGCCAGGCCCGCCGTGGACTGCATCGCGCGGCTGACGACCTCCACCTCCTCGTGGCCGTGGCCGTGGCTGTGGCTGTGGCTTTCCTCGAACCCGATGGCGGCGTCCACGTGCGGCTCGCCCAGAAGATAGGCGACGACGAGGGCGAGTGCACCGGCTGCCAGACCGGCGAGCATGCCGCGCACCAGGAGATTTCTGATGGTGACGGAGTTCATGGAAGGGCGCCCGATCAGTGGCAGGGGAAGCCGAGCAGGTGGCGTCCGTCGTGGACCCACTCGTGGACGTCCGTACCGGAGAGCAGCGACGTGGCGCCCTGCTCGGCGCCGACGAAGTACAGCAGAACGAGCATCAGGACGCCGACGAACAGCGCCCAGGGGGCAATCGCCTTGAGGGGGAGCGGGGCCGGGGTGATGGTGCCGGTGGCCGGGGGTGCGATGGTCTGAGCCATGGCAGGGGACCTCCTGGTAGGGGGAACTCGCGTCCCTAGTTGCGGGAGTGCTAACGACATGCCGGGTCTGGCTCGCCCGGTCCCGGCCCCCTGGGGCTGCGTCAAAACCGGACATACAGTGGCGCGACCGCGCCGGGATCCCACCGGCTTCCGTCATGTCGTCGTCAATATCATCGGGAAGGTACCGCGAACCGACCGGCGGGCCAAGGTCATAGAGGGGGCGGAGAGGGGCAAGGAGGGGCGCGTTTTCCGGACAACTCCTTTTCCTTTGGCGGCTGTTGGCGTGGTATATGCGGATTGAGAGCAGAGGGCATGACAACTCGAGTGATGTTGATCTCACCGGCGGCCGGCGATGCGCAGCGCGAGGTGCGTTTCGACGATGACGGGCCGCTGAGCGAGGCCGGTCTGCGGCGGGCCCGCGCCGTGGCCGGAAACCTGCCGTCCGCGGGGCGGGTTGTCGTCTCGCCCTCGGCCCGGTGCCGCCGTACGGCCGAGGAACTCGGGCTGCCGACGGATCCCGCGCCCGAGCCGGGGCCGCCGGGCTGTGCGATGGGCCGCTGGCGGGGGCGGCCCCTGGCCGAGGTGGCAGCGGCCGAGGCCGAGGCGGTGTCCGCCTGGCTGTCGGACCCCGGCTTCGCGGGACACGGCGGGGAGTCGCTGCGCGCGCTCTGCGGACGGACGGAGGACTGGCTCACGCGGCTGGCCGCGACCTCCGGCCGCATCGTCGCGGTGGTGGAGGTGGATGTCGTGCGCGCCGCCGTGGTGGCCGCCCTGCGGCTGCCCGAGGAAGCGTTCTGGCGGCTGGATGTACCGCCGCTCACCGTGACCGAGCTCAGCGGCCGGGGCGGGCGCTGGAACCTGGGGCTGGGGCGGGCGCTGCCGCAGGGCTGACGGTCGGGCCCGCAAACTCGACCCGTCCCTCATCTACACATAAAGGCGACATAAGCGCAGAATAAAGGAGCGCGGTTCCTATGCCGCGAGACGGCCAGGCTTCGCAGAGTGAAGGAGGCGAGTCGGATGGCCGACGTCTCACACCACAGGGGCGATCTCGCAGGTCACCCCGATGTGACCGAGATGCAGGAGCGATACGAGCGTGTGCTCGGCGGGCGTGACGTGATCCTCGTGGACGGACCGGTGTTCCTTGTCGGCCTGTACTGCGCAGCGTCGCCGTGGATCGTCCACTACGCGGCCTCACAGCCCGCTCTGTTGACCCACAACCTGATCTTCGGCATCGCCATTTCCCTGCTGGCGATCGGGTTCACCGTCACCCCGGACCGCATGTACGGCCTGAGCGGCGCGATGTGCGCCATGGGCGTCTGGCTGATCGTGGCGCCCTGGATCGTCGGCAGTGGCCCGGACGCGGGCGTGATCTGGAACAACATCGTCATCGGAGCCCTCACGTTCCTGCTGGGGGCGATGTGCATCGGTGCGGCCGCAAGGAGCCGCCGCACAACATGAGGCATGCCCCCGTCGGGGCGTGTGACAGAACGCCGGCCCGTCCGCCCTCACCGGGGGTGGGTGGGCCGGCGGCCGTCCGGGGCCAGGAGATGCCCGGAGATCCCGGCCAGCACCAGCCCACCCGCGATCGGCAGGCCCTGCCCGAGCGCGATACCGGCGCCCAGGCCGCCGAGTGCGGCGGTCAGCAGCAGCCAGGCGGCGATCCGCCGGAACCGCCTGGCGCGGTGGCCGGGTTGGCGGTCGTCGTCGGGGGGCATGGGGCGTCCCTCCTCTCCCAGGGGTGATGTCGCAACGGGCCGGAGGGATCCGGCGGGGTCGCGTCGTACGGCGGATCGCAGGGGGCGTTGCCCCGGTGATCCAAAAGAATTTAGGGTCGCCTAACCGGGGTGGGAGTGGGTGAACGGGCGGCCGCCACGCCACAGGCGTTGTTGTGCCCTCCGTGACCCTGCCCGTAACACAAGGGGCCCTGCCCGTAATGCCGTTGAACAGAGAGGTGTTCCCCATGTCCCGTGAGAACCGGCCCGTGGACGAGGCCCGCGAGGTAGTGACCCGGATCGCTTACGGCGCCATGGCGTCGTACGCCGTGGGCGCCGCCGCCCGCCTCGGTGTCGTCGATCTGATCGGCGACGGCGTGTCCACGGCGGACGAACTGGCGGCCAAGTGCGCGGCCCGGCCCCAGGCGATGGGCCGCTTACTGCGGGCACTGGCCGGGCTGGGGCTGCTCGCCGAGAGCGCCCCGGGGCGGTTCGCCGTCACCCCGGCCGGCGCCCTGTTGCGCAGCGAGGGGCCCGACTCGCTGTACTCCTTCGTCCGGATGTTCACCGAGCCCGCCATGCTCCGCTCGTGGGAGCGCCTGGACGACAGTGTGCGGACCGGCGAGCCGGCCTTCGACGCGGTCTTCGGCAGCGACTTCTTCGGTCATCTCACCGAACGGCCGGAACTCGCCGCCCTGTTCCATGCCGCGATGGGGCAGGCCACCCGCGATACGGCGGCGCTGGTCCCGGCGGCCTTCGATTTCGGCCGTTTCGCGACCGTGGCCGACATCGGGGGCGGCGACGGCACGCTGCTCGCCGCGATCCTGACCGCGCATCCCGCGCTGCGCGGCATACTCTTCGACCTCGGAGAGGGCCTCGCCCAGGCCCCCGACACCCTGGCGCGGAACGGGCTGGACGGCCGCTGCTCCCTGGTCAACGGGGACTTCTTCAGCACCGCCCCCGACGGCGCCGACCTGTATCTCCTCAAGAGCGTGCTCCACGACTGGAACGACGAGCAGTGCGCGGACATCCTCCGTCACTGCCGCCGGGTCACCCCCGACGACGGCCGGCTGCTGATCATCGAGCCGGTGCTGCCGCCCGTCGTGGACCCCGCGACCGCGGGCGTCGTCTACATCTCCGACCTGAACATGCTGGTCAACGTCGGGGGCCGGGAGCGCACCCGGGAGGACTTCGAGCGCCTGTGCCAGGGCGCGGGCTTTGCGCTGCGGTCCGTCACGCCGCTTCCCCGGCCCAACCGCTTCTCCTTGATCGAGGCCGAGCCGGTGTGACGCCCGGGCGGGCGCCCGGGGGGGCGGGCGCCGGGCCGGGCGGGGCCGGCGGACACGCCCGCTTATGCGGTATGCGGCCAAATTGGGTTAAATCGATGGTGTGGGTCGTGACCCGCCGGACGACCGTCCCGCCGTCCCGTCCGCTCGGAGAGGGGGTGCCCGGTGACTGTTCCGCCCGTCGACGACCACGCAGACTTCGCCGATGCCGACCGGGGCTTCATCGCCGCCCTCTACCCGCCCCAGGTCGCCACGGCGGACGGGCGCGTGGCCTGGGACGCCGAGGCGTACAGCTTCCTGGCCGGAAACTGCCCCGACACCGCGAACGAGAGCCTGTGGCGGCAGGGCAGGCTGGTCAGCCGACAGGGCCTGTACGAGGTCACGGACGGTATCTATCAGGTCCGTGGTCTGGACCTGTCCAACATGACGCTGGTCGAGGGTGACCAGGGCGTCCTCGTCATCGACCCGCTCATCTCCGCCGAGACCGCTGCCGCCGCACTCGAGCTCTACCGCAACCACCGCGGTGACCGGCCGGTCTCCGGGCTGATCTACACCCACTCGCACATGGATCACTTCGGCGGCGGGCGCGGCGTCCTGCCGCACGGACACAACACCGTGCCGGTCCTCGCGCCCGCCGGCTTCCTGGAGCATGCGATCAGCGAGAACGTCTACGCGGGTACGGCGATGTCCCGGCGCGCGGTCTACATGTACGGCTCGGAGCTCCCCAAGGGCCCGGCCGGCCAGATCGGCTGCGGTCTCGGCGCCACCATGTCCACCGGCACCCCCACCCTCATCCCGCCGACCGTGGACATCACCCGTACCGGCCAGGAGGAGATCGTCGACGGGGTCCGTATCGTCTTCCAGCTCACTCCGGGAACCGAGGCCCCGGCGGAGATGAACTTCTACTTCCCCGCCCACCAGGCGCTGTGCACGGCCGAGAACGCCACCCACACCATGCACAACATCCTGACCCTGCGCGGTGCGGTCGTCCGCGACGCCCGCAACTGGGCGCGCTACCTCAACGAGGCGCTCGACCTGTTCGGCGCGGACGCGGAGATCGCTTTCGCCTCGCACCACTGGCCGACCTGGGGCAACGACCGGATCCGCAGCCTGCTGGCGAACCAGCGTGATCTGTACGCGTATCTGCACGACCAGACGCTGCGGCTGCTCAACCAGGGCCTGACCGGCGCCGAGATCGCCGAGGAGCTGCGGTTGCCGCCGAGCCTCGAGCGGGCCTGGTCCGGCCACGGCTACTACGGCTCGCTCAGCCACAACGTCAAGGCGGTCTACCAGCGCTACATGGGCTGGTTCGACGGCAACCCCGCGCACCTGTGGGAACACCCGCCCGTCGAGCAGGCCAAGCGGTACGTCGAGGCCCTGGGCGGCGTGGACGCCACGGTCGAGACCGGCCGGCGGTACGCGGCGGACGGCGACCTCCGCTTCGCCGCCACCCTCCTCAACCACGCCGTCTTCGCCGACCCCGGCCACACCGCCGCCCGCCAGGAACTGGCCATCGTCTACGACCGGCTGGGCCACGGCTGCGAGAACGGCACCTGGCGCAACTTCTATCTGACCGGCGCCATGGAGCTGCGCGGCACCCTGGCCGAGGTCCGGGTGGACACCGCCAACCCCGAGATGGCCAGGGCGCTGACCGTCGACCAGCTCCTCGACTCGCTCGCCATCCGCATCGACGGCCCCCGCGCCTGGGCGGCCGACCGCTCCTTCGACTGGTACCTCGCCGACGAGGACCGCACCTGGCATCTCACGCTCTCCAACGGGGCGCTCACCTACCTCAGTTCCCCCGGCCCCCCGAACGCCTCCGCCAAGTGCCACCCGGACCTGACCCTCACCCTCACCAAGCCGCAGCTGCTCGACCTCATTGCGGGCCGGGGTGCGGCCGACGTCGCCCAGGAGGGCGAGACCGGGGCGCTGAACGAACTCCTCGGGCTGCTCGTCGAGCCGGACCCCAACTTCCCCATTGTCACGCCGTGATGGGCAGGTCGGTGGCGGGTACGGGGCCGGTGGCAGACCGGACGCCACTGTGACCGGCGCCGCCGCCATGGCCGGCGAGGGCGGCGGCGCGCGGGGCCGTCCGTTCTCCCTTTCCGGACGAATGCGGGGGAGGCGCTGGTGAAGGCGCAGGGGGAGGTTCCCAGGGAAGCTCAGGAGGGGATCGAGGGGGAGGAGACCCGCGCCGCATATTAGGTTAGGCTTGCCTAAGTAAATCGAGGCGAGGGGATTGTGGCGTGTGGGATTCCGAGCTTTCCGGGCGGACGGCGCTGGTCACCGGCGCCGGACGGGGCATCGGCGAGGCCGTGGCGCGGCTGCTGGCCGAGGAGGGCGCGCGGGTGATCGCCGTCGACCGGGACGCCGACGGCATAGCAGCCCTGGAGGCCGCGTACGGGCGCGCGCGGATCACCGCCCGCGCCGTGGACATCACCGACCGCGCCGCCGTCGACGGCCTGGTGGACGAGGCCGAACGCACCGTCGGCCCCCTGGACATCCTCGTCAATGTGGCCGGTGTGCTGCGGACCGCGTCCGTCGTCGACCTCACCGACCAGGACTGGGACGACACCTTCGCCGTCAACACCACCGGCGTCTTCCGGCTCTCCCGCGCCGTGGCCCGCGGCATGACCGCCCGCCGGTCCGGCAGCATCATCACCGTGGGCTCCCATGCGGCGGGCGTACCGCGGTCCGGACTGGCTGCCTACGCCGCCTCCAAGGCGGCCGCCACCCTCTTCACCAAATCCCTCGGCCTGGAACTGGCGGGCAGCGGCGTGCGCTGCAACGTCGTATCGCCCGGCTGCACCTACGGGGACCTCCAGCCCCCGCACCTCGACACCCCCCTCGGCCGGATCGCCGAACCCCTCGACATCGCCGAGGCCGTCGCCTTTCTCGTCTCGGACCGCGCCCGCCACATCACCATGCACGACCTTTACGTCGACGGCGGCGCGACGCAGTACGCCTGAGCGGCCCGTCCCCGCACCCCTCGCCTCCCGTCCCCGCGAAAGGCCCCGTCATGCCGCGCCCCCTCTCCGCTCCGCTCACCGCCGCCCAACTGGCCCTGTGGCACGCGCAGGCCCGCGACCCGGACAGCCCGGCCCACAACACCGCGGCCTGCACCGAGATCCGCGGCCCGCTCGACCCGGTGCTCTTCGCCGAGGCGCTGCACCGGACCGTCGGCGAGACCGATGCGCTGCGCGTACGTATCGAGGAAACGCCCGACGGGCCACGGCAGTTCCCGCTCGCGATCGAGCCACCGGGACACGGCTTCGCGCTCCATGCCGCGGACCTCCTCGACCTGGGCGATCCCGACGCGGTGGCCGGCGCCTGGATGCGCGACGACCTCGCCCGCCCCTTCGACCTCGCCGCCGGACCGCTCTTCCGCAACGCCCTGTTCCGGGTCGGCGACCGCCGCTGGCTCTGGTACCAGCGGGTCCACCACATCGCCCTCGACGGCTACGGCCGCGCGCTCGTCATCCGCCGCGTCGCCGATACCTACACCACCCTCGCCGCGGGCCAGGAGGCCGGGCCCAGCCCCTTCGGACGCTTCGCGGACCTCGCCGCCGAGGAGGCCGCGTACCGGGCGAGCGAGGCGTACGACACCGACCGCACCCACTGGCGCCACACCCTCGCCGGCCGCCTCGAGGCCCCCACCCTCGCCGGCCGCACCGCCCCCGCCTCGCGCACCGCGCTGCGCACCACCGCCTGGCTCGGCACCGAACTCACCGAACGGATCGACGCGCTGGCCGGCGCCGTCCGCGCCACCTGGCCCGACGTCCTCATCGCCACCCAGGCGTGGTACGTCGCGCAGGCCACCCGCAGCCCCGAGGTCGTCCTCGGCCTCCCGTTGCGCGGCCGGATGGGCGCCGCCGCGCTCCGCGTCCCCGGCACCGTACGCAATGTCCTGCCGCTGCGCCTGGCCGCGCCCCCGGAGGCGACCTTCGCCGAACTCACCCGCCAGGTCGTCGTCGGCATCCGCGCCGCCCGCCGCCACCAGCGCTACCGCCACGAGGACCTCCGCCACGACCTCGGCCTGGCCAGCACCGGATGCCCGCTGGTCGGCCCCCAGGTCAACCTCCTGCTCTGCGACGACGCGCCCGCCTTCGCCGGGGCGCCCTCCGAGATCCACCACCTCTCCGCGGGTGCCGTCGACGACCTGACCCTCACCCTGCACTCCCGCACCGACGACGGCCTGCGGATCGACCACGACGCCAATCCCGCCCTCTACACGGAGCACGAACTCGCCGCCCACCAGGACCGGTTCCTGGACCTGCTCGGACACGTCTCCGCTGCGCTTTGCCTTGGCCCCACGTCTTCGGCTTTCCCGCCGTAGGGGTTTCTCTCCGTTGCTCCCCCACTGCCCAAAGGGCGTGGGAGGTCCCCCCAGCGGCGGGCGGTACCGCTTGCGCGGGGCTGTTCGGCTGCGGCGCCGGGCCTCCGGACTCCGTCCTGCGGCCCGGCCCCTCCCCGTTGGGGGTGGTGGAGACCGGTGGGGGTGTACGTCCGTGGTCAAGTGCAGTCCGTGGACCCAGTCATGGGGCACTGGAGGCACCACGCACGCCCCCACCGGCCTCTCACCACCCACCCACGGGAGGGGACGGACCGTAGCGGCGAAGCCGTGTAGGGCCGTCACCGCACCCGACAACACCACGCCCGCCGCAGGCGCGACGGCGACAAACCCCCACGGCGGGAATGCCGACAACGTGGGGCCAAGGCAAACCGCAGCGAAACGGCGCCCCCCCCACGGAGGGAAACCCGAAGATGTCGGCTCAGGCAAAGCGCAGCGGACTGGCAAACTGAGCCAGTGGCGAGCAACATTCCCGAAGAATCCACCAGTTTCGTCGGGCGTAGGGACGAACTGCGCCGACTCAACATCGAGTTGGCGCAGCACCGGCTGATCACCCTCACCGGCCCCGGCGGCGTCGGCAAGACCCGGATCGCGATGCGGGCCGCGAGCGCCGCGGTGCCGCGCCATCCGGACGGGGTGCGCTGGACCGACCTGTGGCCCCTGCAGGGCGACCGGCTGCTGCCGGCCACCGTCTGCGATGCCGTAGGGCTCTCCGACCACACGGCACGGATGCCCGTGGCGGCACTGTGTGACTGGCTCTCCGACAAACGGATGCTGCTGGTGCTGGACTCCTGCGAGCATCTCGTCGACGCCTGCCGGGATCTGATCGGCGATCTGCTGACGGCCGCGCCGCTGGTCGCCGTACTGATCACCAGTCGGCAGCCGCTGGATGTGGTCGGCGAGTGGGTCACCGAGATCGCACCGCTGCCGGTGGAGGGCGACAGCGACGCGCTGGCCCTGCTCAGCGAGCGGGCAGGGGTGGCGGCCCCCGGCATCCGGCTCACCGACCCGGCGAACGCCACGGCCGCCGCCGCCATCTGCCACCGCCTCGAAGGCATCCCGCTCGCCCTGGAGCTCGCCGGTGCCCAACTGGCCCACAGCACCGCCGCCCGCGTCGCCGAACGGCTCAACTCCCGCTTCGACGCCCTCGACGGCGACAGCCCGGCCCGGCCCCCGCGCCACCGCACCCTGCGCACCGCCATCGGCTGGAGCCACGAGCTCTGCGAGCCGCTCGAGCGCCTGCTGTGGGCGCGGCTGTCCGTTTTCCGCGGGACCTTCGACGAGGAGTCCGCGCGGTCCGTCTGCGCCGGCGGCCCGCTGACCCCACAGGGCGTCCACACCGCGCTGGCCGCCCTCGCCGCCAAGTCAGTGGTCAGCCGGGAGGGCCGGCGCTTCCGCATGCTCGACACGCTGCGCGAGTACGGCCGGATGTGGCTGGCCGAACTGGGCGAGGTGACGCAGCTCGCCGACCGGCACGCCGAGCACTTCCTCGCCTTCGGCCGCCGCGCCGAGACCGGCTGGCTGAGCCCCGACCAGGTCAGATGGTACGGACGGGTCGCCGAGGCGCATGTGGACCTGTGCACCGCCCTCGACCACCTCCTGGTCACCGACCCCGAACGCGCCCAGGAACTCAGCGCCTGCGTCGGCTTCTTCTGGAGCTGCTGCCGCCATCTGCACGAGGCCCGCGGCTATCTGGAACGCGCCCTCGCCGCCCACCTGGCCCCCAGCCCGGCCCGCACCCGTGCGCTGTGGATGCTCGGCGTCGCCCTGCTGCTCCAGGGCGACCTGGAAACCGCCGACGAACTGGGCCGCCAGTGCTCACGCGCGGCCCGCGAGGCAGGCGACGCGGAGGCGCTGCTCGCGGCCGGCTACCTGGTGGGCCTCACCCACCTGATGGCCGGTCGGCCGCTGGCCGCGTACACGGTCGCCGACCACGTGCTGGGTCCCATGCCGGACGTCCCCTTCGACTCCGCCAGCCGGCTGCGCTGCCACATCATCCGGATCTTCGCCCTCACCGGTCTCGGCAAACTCATCGAGGCACGCGACGAGGCCACCGAACTGCGCCGCGACTGTGTCGCGCACGGCGAATACTGGGCCCGCTCCTACGCCGACTACCAACTCTCCCTGATCGCCCTCCTCCAGGGCCGACCCAAGGACTCCGCCGACCACGCCCGCGCCATGCTCACCGCCAAACAAGGCATCGGCGACAACTTCGGCATCGCCCTCGGCCTCGACCTGCTGGCCGCCGCGGTGGCCGCACAGGGCAACGGCGAAAGCGCCGCCGTCGTCTACGGCACCGGCCAGGCCTACTGGCGCACCGTCGGCCACCCGCAGCGCGGCACACCGGAACTACGCGCCGTACGCGAACAGTGCGAGCAGCGGGCCCGCGCGGCAATCGGCGACAAGGCATACGCGGCCGCCTTCCGCCGCGGCACCGAGGCACGTCCCGAGGCCTCCCTCGCCAAGGTGCTGGCGGGCGATCTCTAGGGCACGCCCTGGGCGTCGGGCTCGGTCTCCGGGTCGGCTCCGGGCTCGCCGGTCAGCTCGTACAGCAGCTCGTAAGCGGTGTCCACCATGTGGCAGGTGCGCCCGCGCCGGGTGGCGACCGCCACCAGGCCCGTGCCGGACACCGGGTGGAAGCCGAGGAACGCCTGCTGGCCGAAGGTCGCCCCGCCGTGGAAGAGCAGCGGTCCGCGCGGGGCGGGGTGCTGGAACCAGGTCAGGGTGTGGGTGTGCCGGTGCCGCCGGCCGCGGCGCAGCAGCGGGACCTGGACATCGCGCAGCGCCCCGCTCAGCGGTGTGTCCCCGGGGGAGAGGTGCGCCTCCAGGTAGGTGAGCAGGTCCTCCGGGGGAGAGTGCACCGCTCCGGCGGCGCGGAAGCCGCCCATGTCGGCGCTGGGGACCGGTGTTCTGCCGTTCGTCCGGTGCCCGATGGCGTCGGTGCCGGTGGTGCCGGCGCCGAGTGTGGTGCCGGTCAGTCCGAGGGGCCGCAGCACCCGCTCGGTGAGCAGGGTGCCGTAGTCGGCTCCCGCGGCGCACTCCATGGCCGGACCGAGCAGCGCCATCCCGAAGTTGGAGTAGCGCCAGCGGGTGCCGGGCCGGTACCGCGGCCGGGTCCGGGCGAAGGTGTCCAGGAGGCGGCCGGTGTCGTAGCGGGCGTAGCCGCTGCGGTACGGGTGAACCAGCGCGCCGGCCACCAGGTCGACGGGGATCCGCGGCAGCCCGGAGGTGTGCGTGGCCAGATGGCGCAGCGTGATCCGGCGCGAGGCGGCGTGCGGGAGATACAGGGCGGGCAGATGGTCGGCCAGCCGGTCGTCGAGGGAGAGCACATCCGACCGGGCCAGCTGCGCGAGCAGCAGCACGGTGAACGTCTTGGACAGTGAGCCGAGTTCATAGCGCAGCGCGTGCCGGGGCGTGGCCGGCGCGAGCGCCGTGCCCCCGCTGATGACGGTCCGCCGGCCCCGGTGGGTGACGGCCAGCACGATGTCCGGGGCGTCGATGAGGGTGACCGCCTCCGCGAGACGGTCAGCGAGGGCGCCACCGGGGCGGTCGAGGCTCATCCGGCGTCGGCGGACAGCGAGCGGGAGGTGGCCATGGCGGAGGCGAACGCCGCCACCAGGGTGGGGTGGTGGACGATATCGAAGACGTCCTGCGGATCGCCGGCCGGCAACCCGCGCTGAACGGGCATCGCCCCGGAGTCGGACTGCGCGGCGGCGTACCGCTCCCACATCGCACCGTCCAGAGAGGGCTGCGGCAGACAGGCATCGACGACGAGCAGCTCGCCGAGCAGATCCCAGTGCTCCAGGTCCGCCCAGTCGTCCATCCAGACGGGCAGATACCGCGCGAGATAGTCGGCAACGGCCGGAGGGACGCGGTCCGGTGCCTCGCCCCAGTTGGTGAGGTGGAAGACGGTGTGCGTGAGGTCGTACGCGATGTGGTACTGCACCGTCCATGGCTCGGGCATGCGGCCCAGCCAGGTGGCCCCCAGCGCTTCGTCGAAGTCGGCGCTGGGCGCCAGCTTCATCTTCCGTTCGGCGTTGAGGACGCCGAGCCGCCGGTTGGGCGCCATCTCCAGCGCCGTCCAGGTGGCGGTGTGCCGGCAGATCTCCACGGCCGCCTCCAGCCCGGGATGGCGGTGCCCCAGTTCGTGGAAGGTCGCATAGACCTCGAGGGGTACGGGGGAGAGTGGCTCCTTGTGCTGGAGCGAGGCCAGTACATTGCCGCCGTCCAGCAGCTCCCGCCAGACGAAGTCCAGCAGCTGCCCGGCGCGCGTGTGCTGCCGTGAACCGGCCACGCCCTCCCGGAACAGCACCTGCATATTGATCGCCAACTCGCCGATCGGCTTGAGCCGTTCGATCAGGGTGCCGCCGGTGGCGCGGTCCTCGTCGGTCAGCCGGAAGAAGTCGCGGTGGTTGTCGAGCCAGGTCAGGGCCTGGTCCCCGACGCCGTGCAGCAGTGCGGGGGGAGCGGGTGCGGCCGTCACCGTCACGGGATTGCCTCGCTTTCGCAGCTTTCGCTGGTGTCGTAGGGGGCCCGCTGAACCGTCGTCGCCGTCCTGTCCGGGGCGATCCGGGCGAGGGTGCCGGCGAACGCGGTCACCAGGGTGGAGTGGTAGCAGGCCGTGAATGCTTCGGCGGGGTCGTCCGGGCGCGGCCGGTCGCCGGTCTCCGGCACGCTGCCGTCGGCGGCCTGCGCGTCGGCCAGCCGCTGCCAGGCGGCGGCATCGTACGGAGCGACGCCACCGTGCCGGGCCGGGGAGCCGTCGTACGAAACCTCGGGCAGGCAGGCGCTCACGGCCAGCAACTCGCCCACCAGATCCCAGAGTTGCTCCTCCGCCCAGCTCTCCAGCCAGGAGGGCAGCCAGAGCCGCAGATAACCGGCGAGTTCGGCGGACAGCCGCTGTGGCCTGCGCCCCCACTCCGTCAGGTGGAAAACGTCATGGGTCACGCCGTAGGCCGCCTTGCGGTCCAGCGTCCAGGGCTCCGGCAGCCGGCCCAGCCCCGTATGCCCCAACACCACGTCGAAGTCGGCGTGTTGCCGCAGGCCGATCCGCCGCTCGGCATTGAGTACACCGAGCGTACGGGTGTGATCCTCGCGCGCCACCCGCCAGCCCCGCAGCCGCGTCGTCGCCGACAACAGCGCGTCGACGGCCGGATTGCGCAACCCGGCCTGGGCGAAGACCCCATAGATCTCCACCGGATAGGTGGCATGCGGCTCACCGTGGATCAGCTCGGCGAACAGCTCCCCGTCACGGGTCTCACCCCAGGCGTACGTGAACAGCCCGTCCGCCACTTGGCGGATGTCCCCGATCGGGTGCAACTCGCCGATCAGATGCGTCAGTTCGGCCAGTTCGCCGAGCGGTTTGAGCGTCAGGTTCGGATCGGCGTCCGTGGTCACGTTCGCGGGCAGGCGAAAGAACGGCCGCGCCCGGTCCAGCCACCCCAGGCTGTCCTCGACCATCCGGTCCAGCAGCCCCGGGGCGCCCCGGCCGCCGGTCACCAACCCCGCCCGTAGAACCGCTGGGCGGCCACCACATGCAGCGCCACCCGGGCGTCACCGCCGCTCATCTGCCGTACGAAAGCAAGCCCGGCATCCAGCCCCAGGGACTGCGGCACTTCGGGCATCCGGGCCAGCCAGCGGCCCACGCCGGCCGCCTGCAGCCAGTCCCGACGGCGGACCGCGCGCACAAAGCCGCGCGCCAGGTCATCCGTACGGGCCGTGAGACTTTCGGCGAGACCCGGCGCCAGCCCCGGCAGGGCGAGCGCGGCCAGCTGCGATGCCCGGTGGGTGAGCTTGGGCCAGGGATCGGCCGTCACCCAGTCGGCTCCGGCCGGTGGCGGCTGCGGCCAGTGCGCGGCGCCGCCGGGCAGATACGAGTGCGAGGCCTCGACCAGGCCCCGGTAGCTCCATACCGACACCTCCGAGGCATCCGCTCCCGGCGGGTAGGCCGCGAGTGCCTCGCGTACCACCCTCTCGTCATCGCCACCGGGGCATACCCGGTGGTCCAGTGCATACGGTGCGAGCGCGTCGGCGCCCAGTACCCGTAGTGCCGCGAGCGATACCGCATCCCCCTGCCGCAGAATGTGCGACAGGGCGTAAGGGTCGCCCTCACCCCGAAGGGCGAGGGCGACCCCGGTTGCGGCATCGGCAATCACAGCGCTCAGTGGTACTGCGCCCTGCGCCTGTTCAGCCAACGCATGCCCCTTTTACCGCGCGTCCGTCTTCGGACGGGGAGTGGGCGGCGAGATGAGCAGCAGTGCCAGAAGCAGCAGGCCTGCTCCGCACTCGCGGGTGTCGCGGAACACGCCGTGGGGTTCGGCGCAGTCCAGGAGCCCTTCGACTTCGGCGGCCAGGGTGGTCGTCTTGGTCGAAGCTGTGCGATCCGTAACCATAGTTTTTCCTCCTTGTGCGGCGGACGGAATCCAGCCTTACATCCGCCCAAATCACCCGCAATCGGGAAGCAGTGGTCCACGCGCCTCCTCGGTGTCGGGCCGGGTGCTCACCACAAGTGGCCCGCTGCCTGGCCGGTCCACCCACCCCACACCCCAACTCCCTTGATGCATCGGGCTGTTGACGGAGTCCTGCACACTCCCGGACGGCGGACGGAACGGCCCGGACGGCCTCGCCCGGCACCGGATCGGGCTGCTCCATTGGGAGCTACTACCGGCAAGTACGGGCCAGGGCACGCCCCTCCGGGCGCCACCGCGCGAGGCGGTGACGGGCGGGGGTGAGCGCTGCCCTAGAGTGCGGGGGTGCCGTCGTACAGCATTGGTCAGGCAGCCCGGCTGCTGGGAGTGAGTTCGGAGACCGTCCGCCGATGGGCCGACGGCGGTCAGCTACGGATGGACCGGGACGGCTCGGGAAACCGGGTGATCGACGGTGTGAGTCTCGCGGCGTTCGCCAAGGACCGTGCCGCCGGGCTGCATCCGGTGCCCGGCGAGGTCCGCACCTCGGTACGGAACTCCTTCGCCGGTATCGTCACCGCGGTCGTCCTGGACGATGTCGTCGCCCAGGTGGAGATCCAGTCGGGGCCGCACCGGCTGGTGTCGATGGTCAGCCGGGAGGCGGCCGAGGAGCTGGGCATCGAGGTCGGCGTCACCGCCACCGCCCGGGTCAAGTCCACCAATGTGCACGTCGACCGGCCCGACGACCGCGGGCAATGAACGGGCGGCGGCGGCCCGGCTCCCCCGACGACGGGGGAGGAGTCGGCCGTCAGTCGGGCGAGTTGACCGTCAGCCGCGTCAGGGGATCCAGGCACCAGTCCAGCGCCGATGGCCACGGCCCGTACCCGTCCGCGACGGTCACATGTCCGGCGCCCGCCAGCAGATCCACCTCGCAGCCGAGCGGCCGGCCGTAGACCTCGGCGGCGCCCTCCGGGCAGTACGGGTCATTGTCGGAGCACACCAGCCGAGGCGTCGCCGCGGCAAGCTTCAGCCCGGTCAGATCCAGGGACGCGGGGGAGAACCCGGCGATGACGTCCCATGAGTACGCCGCCGGCCCCGGCGGGCTCACCAGGAGCACGCGGTCGGCGGCAGGCGCTCCACCCCGCCCCGCCGCCACATGGAACCACGCCGCACAGGCCAGGCTGTGGCAGACCACGACCCGCTCCCCGCGCATCATCCCCAGCTCGGCCTCGATCGCCTCGGTCCAGTCGGCGAGCGCCGGCCGGTCGGGATCGGGCAGTTGCGGGTAGAAGACCCGCTCCCCGCGTTCCCTCAGCCGCTGCGCAAGGTCGTACTGCCAGTGCCCGGCCGGACGCCGGTTCTCCACGCCATGAAGGAGGAGAAAGCTACGGTTCCACATGCCCCGCACCCTACAAACCGAGGCCGTCGCCGCGGGCTGCACCTGGCGCGCCGGAAGCTACCGGCACAACAGCGCCGCATGCAGGTCCAGTTTGTGGTCGAGGCGGGACAGATCGCGGCCGGTGAGCGCCTCGATGCGCTGGATGCGGTAGTGGACCGTGTTGACGTGCAGATGCAGCGTCTCGGCCGTACGGGCCCAGGAGCCGTGCTGGGCGAGGAAGACCTCCAGCGTCTCCAGGAGCATCCGGTGCGAGGTGCTGCCGCCGCGGGCGAGCGGGCCCAGGACGCGGGTGCTGAAGGCCGCACGGACCTCGACGGGGACCCCGGCGAGCAGGGTGCCGAGGGTGGTGAGGTCCTCGACAAAGGTCACCCCGGCGGCCTTGGGGGTGTCGGCCCGAGCCGCGGCCAGGGCGTAACGGGCCTGGGAGAGCGCGGAGTTGAGGCCGTCGGGGGTGGCCGCGAGGGAGCTGATGCCGGCGTGCAGCGGGGCCGCGGAGTGGCAGGCGTGGAGGGTCGGCCAGAGGTCGCTCAGCGCCGTGAGGGCGGCCTGGGCGCCGAGGACGGAGGTGTCGGGACCGGCGGGGGCCGGCGGGGCCGGGCCGTCGGCGGCCGGGGCTGCGGGGTCGGCGTACACCACGGCGGCGGCCTCGCCGCCCGGGAGGCGGCCGGCCGCGAACGGCTCGGTGGGGAAGTGCCGTAGCGCCTCGGTCAGAGCGCCGATCGCCCGGCCGCTGTCGTCACCGTCCACGGAGGCCACCACCACGCGGTACGGGCCGGAGGCGGGCAGGCCCGCGGCGTGCAGGGCGGAGTCCAGCGCCGCGCTGTCGGCCTGTGCGGCGCCGACCAGCGCCATCAGTTCGTCGGCGGACCGGCGCCAGGCCGCCTGCCGGCGGTCGGCGTGATGGCGGTACTGGGCGATCACATCGGCGATTTCGTGCAGGACGCGCGGCGGGGCGTCGGCCGCACCCCGCAGATGCAGATGCCAGCTGTCGTACGGGCCGAAGTCCCCGTCGATCCGCAGGCTGGTGCCGACCGCGCCGGCCAGATCGCGGGCGGCCTGCTGGGCGGAGAGGAACGGGGCCGACGGGGTACGGGCGATCACCCGCCCGGTCGCCGTCAGTAGATAGCAGGCGGGCCCGCCGAGGTGGGCGAACGCGCGGTCCAGCAGCGCATCCGGCGCGGCGTCCCCGGCGAGCAGGCCGGCCAGTTCCGTGCGGACGTTCTCGGGCAGCGCGTAGTGGTCGGTGGGGCGTCGGCTCAGGTCGCCCCACTGGCGCAGATACACCGCCTCCGTGATGGCGCGGAAGGTGGTGTGCGCGGGGACGGCTATCAGGGCGATGCGGTGTTCGCGGCAGGATTCGACGAGGACCTCGGGCACCGCGCCATGGGTCTCCTCGCCCGCGAACAGCGCCGCCGCCCCGGTCGAGCGCAGCGCGGAGACGAAGCGGTCGACCTTGGCGCGGCCGTCGCCGGGCGTCCACCACACCAGCCCACTGAGCACCAGCTCGCCCGGCTGCAGAAACCGCGCCGGGTCCCCCAGGTCGGTGGCGGTCACCCCGCTGACTTCCCGGGCGAGCAGGGCGCTCTCGCCCCACAGCAGGTTCAGATCGAGGGAATCGAGCTGGAGGAGATCTTCGACGTGCATGTGCTGGCTCCTTGGGCGGCTGCCGGGGGAGGACGGACGGAGAGGGGACCCGGCATCTCACATTCACGAGGCGAATGTGAGTGCAGCCATGGTAAATGCCAGCCTTCTCGGCCGGTATGCCTCTTGGTTGATCATCCAGTTCGGGGGCCTCGCGCTCGTCTTTTTCCGTGTTGCGCACCAGTCGTGCGAGGCGCCGCCGCGTTGCTTCACTCGGTCGCATGGATCTCAACACGGTGCTCGAGGTGCGAGACGCCCGGCTGGGGGTACCTCCCAGCGTTAGCTGGGGGAGCGCCCCCTGGCGCACCGGCGACGCCTGGCTGGGCGGCGGCACCTACCTCTTCTCCGAGCCGCAGCCGCACCTACGACGCCTGGTGGATCTGAGCCGGATGGGCTGGGAGCCACTGACCCGGCAGCCGGACGGCTCGCTGGAGATCGCGGCGACCTGCACCATCGCCCAGCTCTCCCGCTTCGCGCGGACCCTCCGGGCCCCGGCGGCGCCGCTGTTCGAACAGTGCTGCCGTGCCTTCCTCGCCTCATTCAAGATCTGGAACATGGCGACCGTCGGCGGCAACCTCTGCAACGGCCTGCCTGCCGGCCCGATGATCTCGCTGACCGCCGCCCTCGACGGCACCGCTCTGCTCCAGGCCCAGGACGGCACGCTGCGCCGCACCAAGGTCGCGGACTTCATCACCGGCGCCGGCCGCAAGGACCTCGCCGAGGGCGAACTGCTGCGCTCGGTCACCCTGCCCGCCCGCACCCTGGCAGCGCGCACGGCATTCCGCCAGGCGTCCCTGTACGGACTCGGCCGCTCCGGCGCGCTGGTCACCGGCGCCCTCGACCCACTGGACGGCTCGCTGGCAGTGACCGTGACCGCCGCCACCGTACGGCCGTTCCGCCTCTGGTTCCCGACGGCGCCGGACGCCAGGGAACTGCGCGACACGATCGAGTGGACCGTCGGCGACGGTGACTGGTTCGACGACATCCACGGACTGTCGGCCTGGCGCCGGCACATGACGCTGCGGCTCTCCGAGGAGATCCGCCAGGAACTGGGCCGGGAGGCCGGGCGATGAGCTTCGACATACACGTCCATGAGCGGCCGTTCGACGCGGAGCCGCGCCCCGGCCAGTGCCTGCGCACCTACCTCCGCGACCGCGGCTGGTTCGGGGTCAAGAAGGGCTGCGACGCCGGCGACTGCGGGGCCTGCACCGTCCATGTCGACGGCGAGCCCGTACACAGCTGCATCTACCCCGCCGTCCGCGCCGGGGGCCGCCGCGTCACCACCGTCGAGGGCCTCGCCCGCACCGACGGCGAGCTCCACCCCATGCAGCAGAAGTTCCTCGACGCCCAGGGCTTCCAGTGCGGCTTCTGCACCGCCGGATTCCTGATGACGACATCGGCACTGGTCGCCGAGCAGGGCAGCGAGCACGACGACGGGAAGCTGGCCGATCTGCCGCGCGCCCTCAAGGGCAACCTGTGCCGCTGCACCGGCTACCGGGCGATCGAGGACGCCGTACGCGGGGTCAAGAACGTCGAGGAGCCGTGCGCGGGGCAGGCGGTCGGCCGCAACCTGGGCGCCCCGGCCGGGCCGCAGGTGGTCACCGGCACCGCCCGCTACACCTTCGACATCGACGTCCCCGGCCTGCTCCATATGAAGCTGCTGCGCTCCCCGCACCCGCACGCCCGGATCGTCTCCCTCGACACCTCCGCCGCGCTCCGTGTCCCCGGCGTGCACGCCGTCCTCACCCACTACGACGCCCCCGAGCGGCTGTTTTCCTCGGCCCGGCACGAACACCCCACCGAGGACCCCGACGACACCCGGGTGCTGGACGATGTGGTCCGCTTCGTGGGACAGCGGGTGGCGGCCGTGATAGCCGACACCGAGGGGGCCGCCGAGGAGGGCTGCCGCCGCATCGTCGTGGAATACGAGGAGCTGCCGTATGTCGTCGACCCGGAGGAGGCGATGCGGCCCGGTGCCCCGGTGATCCATCCCAAGGGCGCCGACACGTCGCGGATCGCTCGCCCGGAGAACAACGTCGTCGGCGAGGTGCACGGCGAGATCGGCAGCGTCGAGGAGGGCTTCGCCGAGACCGACATCGTCTACGAGGAGAGCTTCCGCACCCAGCGGGTGCAGCACGCCAGCCTGGAGACGCACGGCTGTGTCGCCTACTTCGAGGAAGGCGACGAGGGGGAGGAGCGGATCGTGGTCCGCTCCAGCACCCAGGTCCCGTTCCTGACGCGCCGCGCCCTCTGCGCGCTCTACGACCTGCCGGAGGACAAGGTCCGGGTGGTCGCGGGCCGGGTCGATGGGGGTCCCCCTGGTCGAGCGAAGCCGAGACTGGGGGAGGGTTCGGCGGCAAGCAGGTGGGGGCACCTCCCAGCGGTAGCTGGGGGAGCTCACCGAGGACATCGTCGTGCTGGCCGCGATGCGGCTGAAGCGGCCGGTGAAGCTGGAGTTCACCCGGGCCGAGCAGTTCTTCGGCGCGACCACCCGGCACCCCTTCCGCATCCGGATCAAGGCCGGGGCGAAGAAGGACGGCACGCTCACCGCGCTCCAGCTCCGGGTGGTCTCCAACACGGGCGCGTACGGCAACCACGGCCCCGCCGTGATGTTCCACAGCGTGGGCGAGTCGATGGCCGTCTACCGCGCCCCGCACAAGAAGGTCAACGCATACTCCGTCTACACCAACTGCGTCCCCGCCGACGCCTTCCGCGGCTACGGACTCGGGCAGGTCACCTTCGCCGTGGAGTCGGCGATGGACGAGCTGGCCCGCCGGCTGGGCATCGATCCCCTGGTCTTGCGGGAACGCAACATCATCGGCCCCGGCGAGCACATGATCAGCCCCGGTGGCGAGGAGGAGGACCTGCATATCGCCAGCTATGGCCTCGACCAGTGTCTGAAGGTCGTCCGGGACGCCATCGCCGAGGACACCAGCGCCGCCGACGCCCCGGAGGGCTGGCTCGTCGGGCAGGGCACGGCGATGTCGATGATCGCCACCGGCCCGCCCGGCGGGCACTTCGCGGACGCCACGGTGACGCTGCTGGAGGACGGCACGTACGACATCGCGGTGGGCACGGCGGAATTCGGCAACGGAACGACCACCGTGCACAAACAGATCACCGCGGGGGCACTGGGCACCACGGTGGACCGGATCGCCATCCGGCAGTCCGACACCGACGTCGTACGCCACGACACCGGCGCGTTCGGCTCCGCCGGGACGGTCGTCGCGGGCAAGGCCGTGATGAAGGCGGCCAACGGCCTCGCCGAGCGGATCCTGACGTTCGCCGCGGAGCATGTCAGGGTGCCGCGCAGCCTGTGCCGGCTGACGGCGGAGTCGGTGGAGTGCGACGGGCGGCCGGTGGCGCTCAAGGAGCTCCACGAGGCCGCGCGCAGCAAGAACGTCGAACTGGCGGCGGCCGGGCACTGGGGCGGCTCGCCGCGCTCGGTGGCCTTCAACGCGCAGTGGTTCCGGATCGCCGTGGACCCCGGCACCGGCGAGATGAAGATCCTGCGCAGCGTGCACTCGGCCGACGCGGGCAAGGTCATGAACCCCATGCAGTGCCGCGGCCAGGTCGAGGGCGGCGTCGCCCAGGCGCTCGGCGCGACCCTCTTCGAGCAGGTCCTCGTCGACGACGGCGGCAAGGTGGTCACCCCCGCATTCCGCCGCTACCGGCTGCCGGCCTACGCCGATGTCCCGCGCACCGAGGTGCACTTCATGGAGACCTCCGACGCGATCGGGCCGCTGGGCGCCAAGTCGATGAGCGAGAGCCCGTTCAACCCGGTCGCGCCCGCCTTCGCCAATGCGCTGCGCGACGCCACCGGGGTGCGCTTCACGGAGGTGCCGCTGCTGCGCGACAAGGTGTGGCTGGCCCTCGAGGAGCATCGGGCCCAGGGAGCGGTCGACGGCCGGCCGGCCGGGGCGCATCCGTCGCGCGAAGGGTCGGTGTGAGCGCGGCCAGGGCCTGACGCCTGCCCCGGACATGCCGCCTGCATGGCCCCTTTTGCCTCACACCAGCGAGGTAAAGGGGAAGATGCGGGTGGCATTCGTGGTTCAGAGGCGGAATGGCCGGGCATCACAGGGGGCAGTCGCCACGCGAACAGCATCAAGGGGGACTCGAATGAGCCGACTCAGCCCGCCGCCCCACCCCATCGCCGTACGCCCGGAGCCTCCTGTCCGCCCGGCGCCGTCGGATGCCGTATCCGCCGGTCCCCGGCGCTTGGTGATCCGGGGGCAGCTGCACCGTCCGCTCGCGCTGACCGTCGCGGATCTACGGGAACGATGGGCGCAGCGGCGCGCCGAGGTGGTCTTCGACTGCGCCACCAACGGGCCGCAGCACCACACCTTCGAAGGGCCGCTGCTGCGGGAGGTCATCGGCGAGGCGGGCCCGGCCTTCGACGCCCGGCGGCGCAAGGACCGCTCCCGCTTCCTGCTGGCCGTCAGCGGCGGGGACGGGCATCACACGGTGCTGTCCTGGGCGGAGCTGGACGAGGACTTCGGGGATGCGCCGATTCTGCTGGCCACGGCGATGGACGGGCGCGGGCTGGACGAGGCGGGCAGCCAGCTGGTGGTGCCGTCGGACCGCTGCGGGGCGCGGTACATCAGCGCGATCACCGGGATCTGGGTCGGTACGTATGCGGTGCCGGAGGAGCGCGCCGCACCCGTGCCGGACAGCCGCACCTGAAGCCTGTATCCGAAACCCGTACCGGAAATCCGTACCGCGCTCAGGCGGTGGCGAGGGCGATCTCGGTGGACTTGATCAGCGCGATGACCGGTGAACCGGCGGTCAGCTCCAGATCGTTGACCGCATCCTTGGTGATCGCCGCGGTCAGCTCGCCCCCTGCGACGCTGATCTTCACGCTGGCCATCGCTCCACCGGTGGCGACGCCCTCCACGGTGCCGGGGACCTGGTTACGGATGCTCAGCCCCTCCACCGGCCCGGTGGCCAGGGCGATCTCGGTGGACTTGATCAGCGTACGGACCGCCGAACCGGCCGCGAGGCCCAGCTCCTGGGCGGCCTCCAGGGTGATGGCGGCAGTGAGGTCCTGACCGCCGTCCAGACGGACCTTGACGGTCGCCATGACCTCGCCGGTGGTGACGGAGGTGACGATGCCGGGAATCTGATTGCGCATGCTCATGCTCACGGTGGCGCCTCATTTGCGGAGTCGAATGTATAGGTTTGCCCTGTCATGTCGCTTCGCTTTGCACTCTAACCACACTCTGCGCAGTGATCCGGACACGCATTGCAGGCGCCAGGGCGGCAGGCGCCTTCGCCTGGCAAAGCAGAGGCGAGGAAATGGCGAGAAGGTGACCTTGGCATTTCCTCCAATGCGCCTTGCGGCTGCTATATACATGCGCCAAAAGAATTGCAAATGCCAGCCAACGCCGCATATCTTGTCGCACATGCAGTCCTACACAATCGGCCAGGCGGCGCGATTGCTGGGCGTCAGCCCGGACACCGCCCGCCGCTGGGCGGATGCCGGCAAGGTCGCGACCCATCGCGACGAGGGCGGCCGGCGCCTGATCGACGGCCGGGACCTGGCCGCGTTCTCCATCGAGGTCGCCCAGCACGGCACCGGTGAGGACGACGCCTCGTACACCTCGGCCCGGAACGCCTTCCCGGGCATCGTCACCGCCGTCAAACTCGGCGATGTGGCGGCGCAGGTCGAGATCCAGGCAGGGCCGCACCGTCTGGTGTCCCTGCTGACCCGGGAGGCCGTCGAGGAACTGGGACTGGAGGTCGGCATGCAGGCCACCGCCCGCGTGAAGTCCACCAGCGTGCACATCGACCGCACCTGAACCGCCGCGGGACACCCCGCTCTTGACCCATCGCTCTTGACCCACCGCGGTAACCGCTCTCCCCGCACCGCACCCACCGTCCCCCACCGGTCGGGCGCCTCACTCCAGCGGCGTCGCCCTTCCCCTGGCTCTCGAACGTCCTCGAGCGGGGGAGACCCCAATCGGCGCGGCTTGTTCCTATCCGTCAGGTCGGCATCTGCCGCCCCGCGTCTCAAGGAGTCCCCGCCTCATGTCCCGTGTCGTCACCCCGCGCCGCACCGCGGCCGCACTCGTCACCGCCGCCCTCCTCGTCCCCCTCGCCGCCTGCGGCAACGACAAGAAGGACAGCGGTGAGAAGTCGAGCGACACCCCGAAGGTGAAGCTCACCGTGCTGGCCGCCTCGTCGCTGACCGATGTCTTCGACAAGGCCGGCAAGGCCTACGAGAAGGAGCACCCGGGCACGAAGGTCACCTTCTCCTTCGCCGGCTCGCAGGAACTGACCGCCCAGGTCAGGGAGGGCGTCCCCGCCGACGCCCTGGTCACCGCCGACACCAAGTCCATGGACGGCCTGTCCAAGGCGGACCACGGCACCCCGACCGTCATCGCCAAGAACCGCCTGGTCATCGCCACGGGTGAGGGCAACCCGAAGAAGATCGCGAACCTCAAGGACCTCAGCGACAGCAAGCTGAAGGTCGTCCTCGCCGCCCCCGAGGTTCCGGTCGGCCGTTACAGCAAGCAGGTCCTGGACGCCCAGAAGCTCACGGTCAAGGCGGTCTCGCAGGAGCCCAACGTCCGCGCCGTGCTCAGCAAGGTGGAGCTCGGCGAGGCCGACGCCGGCCTCGTCTACAAGACGGACGCCGCCACCGCGCCGAAGAAGGTCGACGCGATCGACATCCCCGACGCGCAGAACGCCGTCGCCTCCTACCCGGCCGCGACCCTGAAGACCTCCGAGCACGCCAAGGACGCGGCCATGTTCGTGAAGTGGCTGAGCAGCCCCGAGGCGCAGAAGATCCTGCGGGACGCGGGCTTCCAGAAGCCGTAACCGCCCCATGGCGCCGCAGGGGTCCGTCCGGCTCGGGGGAGCGGACGGCCCCGTGCGGCGCCCGCGCCGTATGCCGCCCGACCTGCCCGGACGGCCCCGATCCCTGGAACCGCGATGACACGTTTGCGCCTGCTTCCCTGGCCGCCGGCGGCGTCCCGGTCGGCGAAGCCCCCTGCCCGCACGCCCCTCGCGCTGGGCGTGCCCGCGCTGCTCGCGGTCGCATTCCTGCTCATGCCGTTGATCGGCATCCTCGCCCGCACCACCTGGGGCGACCTCGCCACCCATCTGACCCTCCCCGGCGTCACCGAAGCGCTCCACCTCTCGCTGCTGGTCTCCTTCTGTGCGCTGGGGCTCTCCTTGCTTCTCGGGGTGCCGCTGGCCTGGCTGCTGGCCCGGGTCAGCTTTCCCGGCAAGGCGCTGGTGCGCTCGCTCGTGCTGCTGCCGATGGTGCTGCCGCCCACCGTCGGCGGTGTCGCCCTCCTCCTCGGCTTCGGCCGCCGCGGACTGCTCGGCCCCTGGCTGGAGGAGACTTTCGGTCTCACCCTGCCGTTCCACACCTCCGGCGCGGTGGTCGCAGCCACGTTCGTCGCGATGCCGTTCCTGGTCATCAGCCTGGAGGGCACCCTCGCCGGACTGCGCCCCCGCTACGAGGAGACGGCGGCCTCCCTCGGCGCCTCCCCGGCACGGGTCTTCTGCACCGTCACCCTCCCCATGGTCGCCCCCGGCCTCGCCGCCGGCGCCGCGCTGACCTGGGCCCGCGCGCTCGGCGAATTCGGCGCCACCATCACCTTCGCCGGCAACCTGCCCGGCACCACCCAGACCCTCCCGCTCCAGGTCTATCTGCTGCTCCAGGACTCCCCGGAGGCCGCCACCTCGGTCTCCCTGCTGCTGCTCGTCATCGCCATGGCCGTGCTGGTGGCCCTGCGCGGCCGCTGGACCGGGGGTACGGCCGACCGCCCGGCCCGCCGCCCCGTACGCACCGACGACAACGACCTCCCGTCGTCGCCCATCACCGGCCCCGAGCGGCCCACCGCCCCCCAGGAACGCTGGCCGCTGCACGCCGACGTGACCGGCTTCAACCGGCTCACCCTGGACGCCGAACCGGGCACCACCATTGCCGTCGTCGGTCCCAACGGCGCCGGCAAGACCACCCTGCTGCGCGCCCTCCTCGGTCTCACCCCGCGCGCCCGCGCCGCGCTGCGCCTCGGCGACACCGACGTCAGCGCGCTGCCCCCGCACCGCCGTGGCGTCGCCTGGGTCCCGCAGGACGGCGCGCTCTTCCCGCACCTGAGCGCCCTGGCCAACACCGCGTACGGGCTGCGCGCCCACGGCACCCCGCGCGCCGACGCCCGGCGCGCCGCACAGCAGTGGCTCGACCGGCTCGGCGTCGGCCACCTCGCCCAGCGCAAACCGGCCCAGCTCTCCGGCGGCCAGGCCCAACGCGTCGCCCTGGCACGGGCGTTGGCCGCCCGGCCCCGACTGCTGCTGCTGGACGAGCCGCTCGCCGCCCTCGACCAGACCACCCGCGCCCATGTCCGGCACACCCTGCGCCGTCATCTCGCGGGCTTCGGCGGGGTCTGCCTCATCGTCACCCACGACCCCGTCGAAGCGGTCTCGCTGGCCGACCGGGTGCTCGTACTTGACCAGGGCAGCGCCCTCCAGGACGCCCCGCCCGCCGAGGTCACCCGCCACCCCCGCTCACCCTGGGTCGCCCGGATGCTGGGCCGTAACGCCTGGCCCGGCACCGCCACCGCCGACGGCATCGCGCTCGTCGGCGGCGGTCATCTCGTCGTCGCCGACCGCCTCGCCGACGGCGCCCAGGCGCTGGCGATCATCGCCCCCGAGGCGGTCTCCGTCCATCTCGACAAGCCCGCGGGCAGCCCTCGGAACGTCTGGCCCGGCACGGTCGCCGAAATCACCTCCGCCGGCAGCCGGCTGCGCATCCTGGTCACCTCCCACGAGGCCCCCGACCTGGTGGCCGAGGTCACCCCGCAGGCCGCGCTCGAACTCGGCCTGGCGGACGGCGCCGCCATCTGGACCAGCGTCAAGGCCACTGAGGTGACGCTCGTCAGCCTGTGAGCGAGGACGCGCCCGGGGCGCGTCGATCAGCGGTCGGCGGCCACCGGCTCCAGCACGAACACCGGGATCCGGCGCTCCGTCTTCTTCTGGTAGCCGGCGTAATCAGGGAACGCCTCGACGGCGCGGTCCCACCACAGTGCCTTCTCTTCCCCCGTGACCTCACGGGCCGCCATGTCCTGGCGGACCGGGCCGTCCTGGAGTTCCACGTGGGGGTCGGCGATCATGTTGTGGTACCAGACCGGGTGATTGGGGGCACCACCCAAGGAGGCCACCACGGCGTACGTGCCCTTGTGCGCCACCCGCATCAGCGGGCTCTTGCGGATCTTGCCGCTCTTCGCGCCGCGCGTCGTCAGGATGACCACGGGCATGCCCCGCATCGTCGTGCCCTCCTTGCCGCCCGAGCTCTCGTACAACTCGACCTGATCGCGCACCCACTGCGCCGGACTCGGCTCGTACTCACCCTCAAGAGGCATGCTGTGCGTCCCATCCTCGAAGACTCGTCTGACATCGTCCGCACGACGGCCGCCGCGCGGCCCGCGGTAGCCCTGACCTTCGCTCAACGACCGTGACCACGCAATCATTCCGGGCCGCACCGTCGTGTCGGGAACGCGCCCCGGCCCGCCCACTGTCGTGCACAGCGGGCGGGCCGGGGACCGACGCGGTATCAGAAACCGCCCGAGGGTCAGGAAACCAGCTCGGCCGAACGGTCGCGGCTGCGCCGGTGCTGCTCGGCCCAGTTCGTCAGCGCCGCGCCGCACGCATGGTCGAGGTGGCGCAGGCCGCTGAGGTCGAGTTCGACGTCCCGGTCCTCAGGGAGCGCCTCCAGCTGGTCGAGGAGCTTGGGAAGCCGCAGGAAGGTGGCGTTGCCCAGGACCCGTACGAGGATCGGTCCGCCGTCCTTCGGGGTGTCGACTTCCAGGTGGACATGGGAGGTCTCCCACGCGGTCTTGGCGACGGCCAGCAGGAGGCCGATCAGGACCCCCTCGAACATATTGACCGTGACGATGGCGAGCGCGGTGACGAGCAGGACAACGGCCTCGCCACGGTGTTCGCGCCACATGGGGCGCAGGTCGCGCAGCGGGATCAGCTTCCACCCCGAGTAGACGAGGATGCCGGCGAGCGCGGCCACCGGGACCACCCCCAGGGCCGCCGGGAACGCCGCCGCGAAGAGCAGCAGCCAGCAGCCGTGCAGCACACGGGAGGCCTTGGTCCTGGCCCCGGCCTGGACGTTGGCGGCGCTGCGGACGATCACCGCGGTCATCGGCAGCGCCCCGAGCAGCCCGCACACCGCGTTGCCGGCGCCTTGGGCCATCAGCTCCTTGTCGTAGTCCGTCCGTGGCCCGTCGTGCAGCCGGTCCACCGCGGCCGCGCTGAACAGCGACTCCGCCGAGGCGATCAGTGCGAAGGCCAGGACCGTGCCGAGGACGCCGATCTCCGTGAGATGGCCGAGATCGGCCAGGCCGGGCGGCTGAATCGCGTCCAGCAGCCCGCTGACCTTGACGCGAGTGACCGGCAGATCCAGCACCCCCACCGCGGTGGTGGCCAGGGCCACGGCGGCCAGCGGGGCCGGCAGGACCCGTGCCGCGCGCCGCCAGCGGGGCCACAGCACCAGGACGGCGATGGTGCCGGCACCGATGGCGAGGGCGGTCAGCGCCGGGCCGGACCGCGCGGTGGCGGTGACCAGACCGGGCAGCGCGCCGATGTTGGCGAGGCCGCTGCCCGGTGCCTTGGCGTCCGTGAGGGCGTAGACCTGCCCGGCGATCAGGACGAGGCCGATACCGGCCAGCATGCCCTGGACGACGGCGACCGAGATGGCCCGGAACCAGCGTCCGAGCCGGAGGGCGCCCATGGCCAGTTGCAGGGCACCGGCGGCCAGCACCAGGGCACCGAGCGTGCCGAGGCCGTATTCCTTGACCGCTTCGAAGACGAGCACGGTCAGTCCGGCGGCCGGGCCGCTGACCTGGAGGCTGCTGCCGGGCAGCAGACCGGTGAGCAGTCCGCCGACGATGCCGGTGACCAGCCCCAGCTCGGCCGGTACGCCGGAGGCGACCGCCACCCCGACACACAGCGGGAC
>NZ_JBEZJZ010000024.1:0-95355 GCF_040651455.1 Streptomyces sp. NPDC048483 | reverse complement strand
CGGGGTCGCCATGGCTGAGATCCGGTACGAAACACCGCTGCGGGCGCTGCGCATGGACTCCCTGGCGCTGGAGGAGCTGCGGGTGCTCATCGAGGGACGGGTGGTAGTTGTCCGGCCCGAACAGCTCCCGCGGATGTGCCTCGAACTCCGGGCCGAGGAGGTCGCCGAGCGAGACCGTACGGCCGCCGCTCTCGACCACCCCGATGGTCTGGGCCGCGGCGAGCTGCCGGGAGAGCCGCCGGGCCACCCAGCGCAGCGGCTGGTAGACCGGCTCGATGGTGCCCAGATCGGGGCAGGTGCCGACGACCACCTCACAGCCCGCGGCGCGCAGCCGACGTACCGCTTCGGACAGATGCCGTACGGATTCGGCCAGAGGCATGCGGTGGGTGACATCGTTGGCGCCGATCATGATGACGCAGACGTCCGGGGTCTCCGCGCCGTCCGCCAGCATCAGCTCCACCTGGCGCTCCAGGTCGTCGGACTGGGCGCCGGGCAGGGCCACGTTGCAAAAGTCGACGGGCAGCTCGGAGAGAGCGGCGAGGCCGGAGGCGAGCAGCGCGCCCGGTGTCTGGCGGGGGCGGTGCACGCCCTGGCCGGCGGCCGTGGAGTCGCCGAGGAAGCCCAGCCGCAGCGGCGGCCGGCCCGCGTCGCCGTGGTGGAACACGGCGCCGTAGCGGCCGTCGGCGCACGGCGGGGTGTCGCTGGAGCCGCCGACCGTACGGCGGGCCAGCCGGACCTCGGTCAGCAGCACCCCGACCGCGGCCACGCCGAGCAGGCCGATCCCGCCCCCGCCCACCGCCGCGGCGGTCGCGATCCGGCGTGCCACTCGGGCCCTGGACATCGTCATCGGCATAGCCGGGCACCTCCCCGTGCAGTGCGTGCGCGCCGCGGCCCCGGGGGACCGGACGCGCTTCTGTCAGTTTCAACAAACTCGTACGAGAGGTTGTTGCCCGTTCCCGCACGGAACGCAACGCACCTGCGCCTTAACGGAACGCAATGGACGGGGCCCCGGTCGGCCCCGGCGAATAGGCTGGCGGCACGGGCGCAGGAGAGCGTGCCCCCGACCGCGGAGACCACCGTGCAGTTTTACGAATCGATGATTGAGCTCGTCGGCAACACCCCGCTGGTGCGGCTCAACAACGTGACCAAAGGCATCCAGGCCACCGTCCTGGTGAAGGTCGAGTACTTCAACCCCGGCGGCTCGGTCAAGGACCGGATCGCCGTGCGGATGATCGAGGCCGCGGAGGAGTCCGGCGAGTTGCAGCCGGGCGGCACCATCGTGGAGCCGACCTCCGGGAACACCGGTGTGGGCCTGGCGATCGTGGCCCAGCAAAAGGGTTACAAGTGCATCTTCGTCTGCCCTGACAAGGTGTCGACGGACAAGATCAATGTGCTGCGGGCGTACGGCGCGGAGGTGGTGGTCTGCCCGACGGCGGTGGACCCCGAGCACCCGGACTCGTACTACAACGTCTCCGACCGGCTGGTCCAGGAGACGCCGGGCGCCTGGAAGCCGGACCAGTACAGCAACCCCAACAACCCGCGCTCCCACTACGAGACCACCGGTCCGGAACTGTGGGCACAGACCGACGGGCGGATCACCCACTTCGTGGCGGGCGTCGGCACCGGCGGCACGATCAGCGGCACCGGCCGCTATCTCAAGGACGCCAGCGAGGGCCGGGTCGAGGTCATCGGCGCGGACCCGGAGGGCTCGGTCTACAGCGGCGGCTCGGGCCGCCCGTATCTGATCGAGGGCGTCGGCGAGGATTTCTGGCCGACCGCGTACGACCGTACGGTGGCCGACGAGATCGTGGCGGTCTCCGACAAGGACGCCTTCCAGATGACCCGGCGGCTCGCCAAGGAGGAGGGCCTGCTGGTCGGCGGCTCCTGCGGGATGGCCGTGGTGGCCGGTCTCGAGGTCGCCTCGCGGCTCGGCCCCGACGATGTGGTGGTCGTCCTCCTCCCGGACAGCGGCCGCGGCTACCTTTCCAAGATCTTCAACGACGAGTGGATGGCCGACTACGGCTTCCTGGAGGAGAGCGGCACCGCGGCGCGGGTCGGCGAGGTGCTGGAGCACAAGGAGGGCGCGCTGCCCTCGCTCGTCCATATGCACCCGGAGGAGACCGTCGGCGAGGCGATCGACGTGCTGCGCGAGTATGGCGTCTCCCAGATGCCGATCGTCAAGCCGGGCGCCGGACACCCGGACGTGATGGCCGCCGAGGTCATCGGCTCGGTCGTGGAGCGTGAGCTGCTGGACGCCCTGTTCACCCAGCGGGCCTCGCTCTCCGACCCGTTGGAGAAGCACATGTGCCCGCCGCTGCCGCAGGTCGGCTCGGGCGAGGCGGTCGCCGACCTGATGGCGGTCCTGGAGAACGCGGACGCGGCGGTCGTCCTCGTCGAGGGCAAGCCGAAGGGTGTGGTGAGCCGGCAGGACCTGCTCGCCTACCTGGCGCGCGGCGTGGCCAAGTAGGCGGCGGACCGCCGGGTGTTAAGTGGCCATCAGGAAACGGGCCGACACCGCAAGGTGTACGTATGCGTCACGTGCTCGCAGCACGGACTTAACACTCGTCAGGCACATTGATGACTACGGCGATACGGGCTTCCGGAGCGGCTCCCGGACCTCCATGATCGCCAGGATGCGATGCCCGGCCCTGACCCGGTCCGCGTCCCTTGCGGGGACCGCCGTCGTCCCGCCCCCGGCTCGGCCGGGGTGCGGCGGTCCCCGCAACAGCCTTTTCTGGCGGCCTCCTTCGCGGCGCGGTACGGCGCCGCGGTAGGCCTAGCCCCCCGATCCGGCGGGTGCCTCTTCGCCGGCGTCCGCGTCCGCCTCCGCGTCCGGGATGCGGGCGGTGTCGCGGTGGCTGACGGCCCAGTACAGGACGGCGAGGCCGACGAGCCAGCACCACCGCGCCGCGCACCCCGAACTGCGTCCGCGACGTGATGATCTGCGGCGGCAGCGCCGTCACCACACCGCCCAGCAGATTGCCGAGCAGCAGCCCGATCAGCGACCAGAAGGCGTTCGCCCCGAAGACGACGGTCAGGGCGCCGGTGATGACGGCGGTGATCTGAAGGTTGGCGCCCAGCCAGAGGGTGAACTGGCTGAAGGCGCTGCCGTGCCGTTCGCCGTCGGGGACGACATCGATCGAGCGCTGCGCTGTTCCACCACGCCTGCCTTGACTCCTCCCCCTCGTAAACGAGGGGGATTCCTGGCTCACGTTGCCTGCGGCCCGGCGGGTGCGCAGGTCTTACACGATCAGCACCAGCCGGGTATGAGACCAGCCCGGACCAGCATCACGCGGGCGGAGTTCTTGTCCCTGGGGGATACGGCTCCGCACGCGATGCAGGCATACGTTCGTTCCGAAAGAGGTAGTGCGTGCTTGGTTCTCGCTCCGCACTGCGCACAGTCCATCGTGGTGTGCGCGGGGTGGACCAGGTGCACGATGCGCCCGTGCTTGCGAGCCATCTCGACCAGAGCCGCCTTCGTCGCGCTGATCGCCGCGTCGGCCGCCTTACGCGCCATGGCCGATTTGGCCAGGAACTTCGGCCGGAAGTCCTCCACCGCCAAAGCATCATGGTCACGGACAACACGCTTAGCCCACTTGCGTCCGGTGTCCTGACGCTGTCGGGCGACCTTCTTGTGGACCTTCGCCGTCTGCTTGGCTGCGTGCCGGTAGCCGTGGGAGGCGGCCTGTCCGCGCTTGGGCTTCCTGCGGGCCATCATCCGCTGGTACCGGGTCAGCTTGGCCTGCGCCGTGCGCCCGTACCCGGCGTGCGGAAGGTCATGTTCGTCGCTGGTAGTGGTCGCGGTCTCGCGCACACCCCAGTCGATGCCGATCACGGCGCCGGTTTCCGGAAGGTGCTCGGTCGTCGTGGCCACCACGAAACTCGCGTACCAGTGACCGATGCTGTCCCGGTACACACGCACGCTGGACGGCGGCCCGGGAAGGTCCCGCGACCACACCACGGTCAGGACGATGCCGCCCGCCAGGTGCAGCCGCCCGTCCTTGAGGCGGAAACCGCGCCGGGTGTACTCCAGCGTCGGCAGCGCCTCACGCTTCTTCTTGTACCGTGGTATCCCCGCACGCTGCCGCATCGGCAAGTGGGCCTTGACGTCCTTCAGCGCCTTGGCGCGGGACTTGCCGAAGTCGCGAATGATCTGTTGCTGCGGAACGTTGGCTCCGTCCCGCATCCACGGTGTCACCGCGCGGGCCGCGGTCAGCGTCTTGGCGAGCTGCACGGGACCACACGTCCGCTTGTCCTCGGGATGGACCCGGTTGTGCGCGTGGACGGCTTTGGACTTGGCGACGCATTCGTTCCACACCCACCGGCACCGGTCCCACTCGGCTTCGAGCGCGGCACGAGCGGTGGACGACACACGGACACGGTAGGTATAGCGGGCATGCCCGCAACCCTCCGCCGTCTGCGCTGGTGCCGTCATGCCCCTGAACCTACATGGGAGCACTGACAGTTGAGAGCTCCCTCTCTGCGTGGGCCGCCTCGCCACCGCGCAGGGTGAACGCCGGATCACCCAGGCGGCGATCCCGCTTCCCCTGCCCTGCTCCGCAGGAGCTTCATTTCCTCCCCCACCTAAAGGTGGGGGTATCCATGAAAGAGACCGGATGAATGACCGCCTAGCGTCGTCTTATGCTCCGGCATCTTGTGCTCCGGCATTCTGTATGGATCCATGCAGAATCGGCGCCAATGAATGGAAGGTCAATAGGCGGGACGCGCCACGGCGGTTAATTACTGGTAACGGCCGGGCACCGGCCGACCGTTCACGGCCGGGAGTCAGGCCGCCGGAGCCGCCACGGACCCGGCGCCCGGCTCGTCCATCGGCCGCAGCTCATCCGCGTACGACACCGAAACCCGCCGCATCAGCCCGTCCTCCGTGATGTCGTACTGCCCCAGGCGCCACAGCGGCGGCGAGTACGCATGCACCGACACCGCATCGTCGGTGGCTCCGGTGAGCCGGTGGATGTGATCCGGGCCGAAACAGAACGAGTTCCCCGCGCCGACCGCCGTGGCCAGATGCTCGCCGCCGATCCGCGGATTGGACTCGGTCAGCACGCCCTGTGCGACGCGCACCGCCCCCGACGAGATGTCGTGATCATGCCAGCCGGTGTCGTTCTGCCGGGTCCAGCACAGCAGCCAGACATCGACGAACTCGTCGCGGTGCAGGGATGCGTAGTGCCGCTCGGTGTCGGAGAACGCCACCTGCTCGCGCCACAGTTCGGGGCGGCCGGCGAGCTCGTCGACCAGGGTCTGCAGCTCGCGCTTGTCGAGGTTGCGCTCGGGCAGCGCCTGGAACAGCGGCTCCGCGGAATCGGGCGCACTGGTGCCCGCGGCAACGTCGGTCATCGAGGAGCTCCTTTCGTCGGGCCCAGCAGTCGGGCCGGATTGGCGGTACGCAGGGCGTGGACGGCGGCCTCCGCGCCCAGATCGGGGATGACGGGTTCGGCGTACGGGCGGTCGCTGCCGCTGACGACCACATCGATCCCGACGGCCCGTACGAGCGCATCCACCGCGCGCGTCCCGTACGACGACGTCTCGTAGAACACCTCGTGGTCGACCCGCCCGCGGTCCCGCCCGCCGCCGCGCGCCGTCAGCCGCTCGCCGTGCAGCGGCGCGAGGCCGGCGAGCGCGGCGAAGCAGACCCGCAGGCGGGGGTGGCGGGCCCGGCCGAAGGCGCGGAAGGCGAACCAGGAGGCGTGCATCTGCTGGAGGTACGGGACCATGGCCGGCCACCAGGCGGGCGCGGTGCCGGGGGCGGGAGGTGCGGCGCCGGGGTGGACGAACACCGGCTTGTCCGCCTCCGCGGCCACGTCCAGCAGGGGTGTACACCGCTCCCACCCCGCCGCGTCCAGCAGCGCGGTGGCCGGAAGCTGGAGCCCCGCGCAGCCGTGCGCCAGCTCCCGCCGCAGCGCCGCGGTATCGGGCTCCGGCGCGGAGAGGCAGGCCGAGGCCCAGACGCCGAACGGCTCCGGCAGCTCCAGCGCGCCGGCGTGAAAGGCGTCGAGCAGCGGTCCCGCTTCGTCGGGTGGCAGATATTCGATGCCGAGCGGGCTGGAGAGCGACACCAGCGCCCGGTCGACGCCGTCCGCACGGGCGAGCCGGGCGCGGGCCGCGATGTCGTGGTCGGCCGGGTCGACGGCGTACGGGGGCTCGCCGGGCAGGTGCAGCGTCCAGCCGTCGAGCCGCGGCGGCGCCGTGCGGGCGCGCAGCAGCGCGATGAACTCCTGTGGCCAGATGTGCTGGTGCACGTCAGTGGGCACGCCGCCCCCTTCCGTCTCCGTGGCGTCGTCCGCTCCACGCCGTTGAATTGTCTACTTAACCGCTTAACTGATGCGCTTAAGTGAACCGGTTAACCAACCTTGCTGTCAAGGGCGGGCCGAGGTGCGGGCGGGGTCCGGGGGCCTCCGCCGGGCAGGCTCCGGCACCTCCTTGGGTAGGCTTCCCGACATGGCCAGGCCCAATAAGCGCACCACCCTCCGCGAGGTGGCCGAGGCCACCGGACTCTCCACCGCAGCCGTCTCCTACGCGCTGCGCGGCAAGCACGTCTCCAAGGAGACCGAGGAGCGGGTGCGCAAGGCGGCGGCCGACCTCGGCTACGAGGCCGACCCGATCGCCCGCGCCCTCGCCAGCGGCCGTACGAGCATGGTCGGCGTGCTGGCCGGCGACCTCCAGGACCTCTGGCAGCAGCAGCTGATGGCGGCGATAGGGCGCGAGCTCCTGGCCGGCGACCGCTACGCCCTGATCCTCGACGCCGGCGGCGACCCGGCCCGCGAGCTGACCCTCGCCAAACAACTCCGCGACCAGCGCGTCGACGGCCTTCTCGTCTCGCCCGTCGACCCCTCCGCGGAGGGCTGGGCGAAGATCGCCGACGCGGTCCCCGTCGTCTCCATCGGCGACGCCCTCAGCCGCGCCCGGACGGCCGGCGAGGTCCTCTTCGACAACCGCGCCGGCATCGACGCCGTCCTCGGCTACCTCCGCGGCCTGGGCCACCGCCACGTCACGGTCCTGACCCCCACCGGCCCCTCCACCCCCGACCGCCCCGCCGACGTCTATGTCCGCGAGGCCGCCGACCGCCTGGGCATCGAGGCCGAAGTCCTTCCCTGCGCCCAGGAGTTGAGCGAGGCCACGGCCGTCGCCCGCCGCGTCCTGACCAACACCCCGGACGGCCGCCCCCGTACCGACTCCCCGGGCCTCGCCCCGCCCACCGCCGTCTTCTGCTTCTCCGACTCCATCGCCTACGGCGTCTACGCGGCCGCCGCCGAGGCCTCCCTCGCCGTGGGCCGCGACCTCTCCGTCGTCGGCTTCGACGACCACCCCGTCTCCCGCGTCCTGACCCCGCCCCTGACCACCGTCGACTGGGGCCTCACCGACATCGCCAAGGAGGCCGCCCGCCTGGCCGTCGCCGCCATCGAGGGCCGCCGGGTCCGCCGTAAACGCATCCTGTGCGCGCCCCGGCTCTCGGAGCGCGGGTCGGCGACGGGCGTGCGCCCATGACGACGGCCCTCGCAGTCACCGGGCACATGGATCTGACGGCGGCGACCGTGCCCAAGGTCCGAGCGGCGCTGCGGGCACTCCTCGGGAGGCACGCGCCCGACGGCCTGGTGGGGATCTCCTGCATCGCCAAGGGGGCCGACGCGGTGTTCGCGGAGGAGACCGTGGCGGCGGGCGGACGGCTGGTGGTGGTGCTGCCGTCGCGCGACTACCGCGAGCGGGTGGTCGGGGCGGACCACGCCGAGACCTTCGACCGGCTGGTCAAGGCGGCGGCCGAGGTGATCGTGATGCCCGCACGGACCGCCGACCGGGCGGCGTACGAGGCGGCCAACCGCGAACTGCTGACCCGCGCCGACCGCTTGGTCGCGGTCTGGGACGGCTCGCCGCCCTCGGGCGCGGGCGGCGGCACGGCCGACACCGTGGCGGAGGCGCGCCGGGCGGGCCTCGACGTGACCGTGGTGTGGCCGGACGGGGCGGAGCGGGGGGCCTAGCCTCCTGGCCTCCTGGCCTTTGGGCATGATCCGGGCGGTTCGCCGGCCGGGCGGGGGTGTCCAGGCCGCAGCCGCGGTCCGGGGTGCGTCGGTCCTGCGCCAGGAGCAGACTGGTGCACGGTGCTCCGGTACCGTCGTCGCACGTGTGCCGGTGGTCGGCCGACGGGTGAATGGCGGTCCTCGATGGAATCCCCGATCAAGTCCTCGACGAGCGACGTCGTACGGGATGACGCGGCCCGACAGGGCGGCGCGGAAGGCGAGTTGGCGGACCGGCTCGAAGCGCACCGCACCGAGCTGACCGGCTACTGCTACCGCATGCTGGGGTCCGCCTTCGAGGCCGAGGACGCCGTGCAGGAGACCATGGTGCGGGCCTGGCGGAGTTATGAGCGCTTCGAGGGCCGGGCCTCGCTGCGGTCCTGGCTGTACCGGATCGCGACGAATGTGTGCCTGGACCTGCTCAAGGGGAGCAGGCGGCGGGCGCGGCCGATGGATCTTGCGTCGCCGTCGAGTGTGGACACCCCGGTGGGGAACGGGCTGCCCGAGGCCACCTGGATCGGGCCGGTACCGGACGGGCGGGTGCTGGCGGAGACCGCGGATCCGGCGGATGCGGCCGTGGCACGGGAGTCGATCCGGCTCGCCTTCCTTTCCGCCCTCCAGCGGCTGGCGCCCCGGCAGCGGGCGGTGCTGATTCTGCGGGAGGTGCTGAGCTGGTCGGCGAGCGAGGTCGCGGAGCTGCTGGGAAGCTCCGTGCCCGCGGTCAACAGCGCCTTGCAGCGGGCGCGGGCGACGCTCGCGGCGGACCAGGACAGGGACGGGGGCAGCAACGGCACGGACCGGCCCCCGGCCGCCCCACCGTTGGACGACGATCAGCAGGCCCTGCTGAAACGGTATGTCGACGCCTTCGAGCGCTTCGACATGGCGGCGCTGACGGCCCTGCTGCACGAGGACTCGACGCTGTCGATGCCGCCGTACGAGCTGTGGCTGCGCGGCCGCGAGGACATCGTCGGGTGGATGGTCGGGCCGGGCTGCGGCTGCGAGGGCTCGCATCTGGTGCCGCTGACGGCCAATGGGCGGCCGGCGTTCGGGCAGTACCGGGCGGATGGCCGGCCGTGGGCGATCCAGGTGATCGAGATGGCCGACGGGCGTATCACCGGGCTTCACTCGTTCCTGGATACGGAGCGGCTGTTTCCGCTGTTCGGGCTGCCGATGCGGTACGCGGACCTGCCGGGGCGGCACACCTAGGGCATCTCTGGTGGCCGGCACCCGGCGAGCGGGACTTGCCGCAGGGAGCGTCCGGCGTGTCAGAGGGGGACCCCGAGGAGGCGCCAGTCAACCGGCATGGCGCCGCGGTCCGTGAGGAGGCCGCTCAGGGGCATCTTGAGGTGGGGCTGCACCGGGGGTTCGTCCTGGGGAGCGGCCACAGCCTGGGCCGACGCAGGGCCCAAAAGCGCAGTCGCCAGCGCGAGACAGGCAAGTGCACAACGCGTGTTTGTCATGTCGTGCGAACGAGCGGACGGCAGTGCCGTCACCGTACGGTGGCCGGCCTTGGGCCGGTTGGACGACGAGCTCAGTCCGGTGAGCTCTCCCCTTCCTCTGCGGGGCGGGCCCGGTCGTTCGCCGACAGGCGCATGGCGAGGCCGGTCAGGGACAGGACATCGCCGAGCGCCCGGGGTACATGGCACAGCCCGATCGTGCGGCCGAGGCGGCGGGCGGTGAGCTGGAGGCGGAGCAGCGCCTCGAGGGTGGTGGTGTCCGGGGGCGCGGACAGGGCGCGGGCGTCGTAGACGACCGTGGTGTGGGGGTGTGCGTTCAGGTAGGTGCAAAGGCGCGCGCACAGGGGCGGGATGTCGGCGCGGGTGAGGTCGGCGGTGAGCGGCCAGACCACCGGCTCGTACGGGGTGGGCACGGCTGGCCTCCTGGATACCGGGGAGCGTCTGGAGGGGAGACCCCGGGGCGGCGGGAAAGTCATCGGGCTCCTGGAGACGGCCCCCGAAGGAATCAGAAGAAGTGGCGCGGGGGCCGATGAGTTCCGGCCGGCCCCGCCGTCTGACCTCGTGAACGGCCGCCGCACCGGCGGCCGCTGCGGATACCGGAGGGCCGGAGTCATGAGGAAGATCACCGCGGGCATTTTTCTGTCGCTGGACGGCGTTGCCGAGGCGCCGGACACCTGGCACTTCCCCTATTTCAACGACGAGATGGGCGCGGTGGTGCAGGCGCAGATGGACGCCGCGGACACCATGCTGCTGGGGCGGAACACCTACGAGATGTTCGCCGCGTACTGGCCCGACAGCGACGAGGACATCGCGGAGTACATGAACGGTGCGCGCAAGCTCGTCGTGTCGCGGACGCTGGAGCGGGCGGACTGGCAGAACTCCACCGTCGTGGGCGGAGAGGATCCGCTTGCCGAGCTCGCCCGGCTGAAGGAGGGGGAGGGCAAGAACCTGGGGGTCGTCGGGAGCATCGGGCTGGTGCAGTCGTTGCTGCGGGCGGGGCTGCTGGACGAACTCCACCTGCTCGTGCATCCGATCGTGGTCGGCAAGGGCAAGCGGCTGTTCCCGGAGGGCGACAGCATTCCGCTGCGGCTGGCCGGGTCGACGACCTTGAGCACGGGGGTGCTGTCGCTGGTCTACACGCCCGACACCGACACGAAGTAGCCCGCCGGGCCGCCGGGCCGCCGGGCCGCCGGGCCGACCGGCCGCCCGTCGCCTCAGCCTCCCAGCTTGTGCCGGGCCAGCCACTTCGCGGCCACCCGGTCCGGGTCCTGCTTCTCCTTGTCGACAAGGCGGTTGAGTTCGGTGAGCTGGGGGGTGGTGAGGGTGTTGCCGAGGCGGGCGAGGGCCTTGCGGACCTTGGAGTCGGCCTTGCGGGCGGCGATCAGCGGGACGATGTGCTGGGCGGGGATGAGGTGCCGGGGGTCGGCGAGGAGGATCCAGCCGTTCTCGGCGGTGTCGACGTCGGTGGTGAAGACATTGGCGATGTCGATGTCGCCCTTCTTCAGGGCGCCCTTGACGAGCGGCCCGGAGGAGTCCAGCGCCTTGAACTCCTTGAACTCGACGCCGTACTGCTCCTTGAGGCCGACGACCCCGACGACCCGCTTCTTCATCTCCGCGGCGGCACCGAAGACCAGCTTGCCGTTCACCTTGTGCAGGTCGGCGAGCGACTTCAGCCCGTAGCGCTCGGCGGTCCGGCGGGTGACGGCAAAGCTGTCGCGGTCCTCGGCGGCCGCGTACGGGAGGACTTCGAGGCCGTCGGGGAGGACCGTGGCCAGGGCGTTCTGCATCGCGCCGGCCTCGGTCTCGGTGGCCTTCGTGTCGAGGTAGAGGAGAAGACTGCCCTGGTATTCGGGGAGCAGGTCGATGTCGCCGGAGCGCAGGGCGGGGACGACGATCTCGCGGGAGCCGAGGTTGGGCTTGACGGTGGTCTTGACGCCGGCGGCGTTCAGGACGCCCGCGTAGAGGTGGCCGAGGATCTGGTTCTCGGTGAAGTTGGCGGTGCCGATCACCAGCCCGCCGCTGCTGCTGCCGCTGTCGCCGCCGGCGCCGTCGCCCTTGAGCGAGGTGATGCCGGAGGAACAGGAGGCCAGCAGCGGGGCCGAGGCGCCGGCGAGGAGGGCGGTCAGGGCGGTACGTCGGGTCATCGCGGTACGGCGGTTCGTGGCGGGACGGGAGTGCATGGCGTCGGGCTCCTTGGCGCGTACGGGGTGAGGTCTGCGGCGCGTACGGGTGGGATCAGCGGGCGGTCGCCGGGCGGCCGCGGAACAGCAGCCGCTGCAGCCCGCCGAGGGCCAGGTCGGCGGCGACGGCGAGAACGGCGACCAGGGCCGCGCCGCCCAGCACCTGCACCAGGTCGCGCTGCGCCAGCCCGTCGAAGACATAGCGGCCCAGTCCGCCGAAGCTGACATAGGCGGCGATGGTGGCGGTGGCGACGACCTGCACGGTCGCCAGCCGTACGCCGGTCATGATCAGGGGGAGCGCGAGGGGCAGCTCGACCTGCCACAGGATCTGGCGGCCGCGCAGGCCCACGCCCTTCGCCGCGTCCTTGACCTCGGGGTCGACGGCGGCCATCCCCGCGTAGGTGTTGGTGATGATGACGGGGACGGCGAGGGCCACCAGGGACACATACACCGGCCACACGCTCAGCCCGCCCGCGAGGAAGACCAGGGTGACCAGACCGACGGTGGGCAGCGCCCGGCCGAACGAGGAGAGGTTGACGGCGAGGAAGGCGCCGCGGCCGGTGTGCCCGATGAGCAGGCCGATCGGCAGCGCGATCACGGCCGCGGCCAGGGTGGCGAGCACCGAGTACTCCAGGTGCTCCAGGACGCGGGCGGCGATGCCCTCGGGGCCGGACCACTGGGCCGAACTGGTCAGCCAGGAGGCGAGGTTCTTCAGGAGTTCGAGCATCGGGGCGTCACGCTCGCTTCCACAGCTTGAGGGCGGCCGGCCGCGTGCCGGTGCGCGGCCGGCCGGTGCCGCGCCGCCAGGGGGTGCACAGCCACTGGACGGTCACCAGCAGTGCGTCGGCAACCAGGGCGAGCAGCAGGGTCAGGGCGACCCCGGCGACGACCGGGGTGGGGTAGTTGCGCTGGAAGCCGTCGGTGAAGAGCTGGCCGAGGCCGCCGTAGCCGATGTAACTCGCCACGCTGACAAGGGAGATGGACATGACGGTGGCGACCCGTACGCCCGCCATGATCACGGGGAGGGCGAGCGGCAGCTCGACGGTGAGCAGGGTGCGCAGCGGCTTCGTCCCCATCGCCTTCGACGCCTCGCGGGCCTTGGCGGGGACGGCATCCAGGCCCTCGACCGTGTTCCGTACGAGCACCACCAGGGTGTACGCGGTGAGGCCGACGACGGCCGTGGTGCGGGTCAGGCCGGTCACCGGGAGCAGCAGGACGAAGAAGGCGAGGGAGGGGATGGTGTAGAGGATGTTGGAAGCGCCTAGGACGAGGCCGCGGAGCGGGCGTACGCGGTGCGCGAGGACCGCGAGCGGCAGCGCGATCAGCAGGCCGAGGAGGACGGCGGGTACGGCGGTGGCGAGATGGTCCGCGGTCAGGCGGGTCATCTCGTCGGTGTGGTCGGGGAACCAGCCCCAGTCGATGGTCATACGGGGCGCTCCGCGGTGGCGGCAGGCCCGGAGTCCTTCGACACGGTGTCCCTGGACACGGCGTCCTGGGAGGCGGTGTCCTTGGACAAGGCGGCCTTGGACGCGGTGGCCTTCCGCGGTGCCGCGGGCCCGCGTCCCGCCTCCGCGTGGCTGCGGCCCGCCCGGTCGTGGATCGCCTCGCGCGAGGTGAGGCCGATCAGCACGCCCTCCGCGTCGACCCGGGCGACGGCGGCGGCCGGTGCGGACACCGCCTCGTTGAGCGCCGAGAGCAGCGAGTCCTCGTCGCGCAGCGGCCGTACGGCCTCCAGCGCGGCCTCGCCCGCCGTACCGCCGCCCGGCAGCCCGGCGGTGTCCAGCCAGCCCAGCGGTTCGCCGCGCGGGGAGGTCACCAGGCGCCGGCGCTCGCCGTCGCGGGCAATCCTGCCGACCGGCTCGTCCGCCCGTATCGCGTTGGCGGGCGTGTACGGGACGTCCGCGAGCGTGGTGAGCGAGAGCAGCTTCAGCCCGCGCTCGGCCCCCAGGAAGTCGGCGACGAAGTCGTCGGCGGGGCGGGCCAGGAGTTCGGCGGGCGGGGCGCACTGCACGAGCCGGCCGCCGGTGCGGAAGACCGCGATCCGGTCGCCCAGGCGGACCGCCTCGTCGATGTCGTGGGTGACGAAGACGACGGTCTTGCGCAGCTCGTCCTGCAGCCGCAGCAGCTCGTTCTGGAGCTGGGTGCGCACGACCGGGTCGACCGCGCCGAAGGGCTCGTCCATCAGCAGGACGGGTGGGTCGGCGGCGAGCGCGCGGGCCACGCCGACGCGCTGCTGCTGGCCGCCGGAGAGCTGGTGCGGATAGCGCTTGCCGGAGTCGGTGGGCAGCCCCACCAGCTCCAGCAGCTCGGCGGCGCGGGCGCGGGCCTTGCGCTTGCCCCAGCCGAGCAGCAGCGGCACGGTCGCGATGTTGTCCAGGATCGTACGGTGGGGGAAAAGGCCGGACTGCTGGATGACGTAGCCGATGCCGCGGCGCAGCTCGGCGGCGTCCGCCTCCAGGATGTCGCGGCCGCCGACGCTGATGGTGCCGGAGGTCGGATCGACCATCCGGTTGATCATCCGCAGGGTGGTCGTCTTGCCGCATCCGGACGATCCGACGAGGACGGTGACACCGCCCTCGGGGAATTCCAGCGACAGATCATCCACCGCCGTTGTGCCGTTCGGGTATCGCTTGCTGACTGCGTCGAACTTGATCATCCGCTGCCCCTTGCCCGTCCTGCATAGTGTCATGCAGAGTCTTAGGCACGTGAATAGAAGTCAATAGGCGGACGTAAATCACCTGTTACAGCGCGCCGCGCGGCACGTGTTACCTGCGAGTTCCCTAACCGGATTCCACCTCTTACTTCGCTTCACGGTACGGAACGAGGTGTCGGACTTTGGTCCACAAAAAGCGTTATAAGAGGGAGTTGAGCCCCTTGGTTTCCCACATGCTGGACAATGGCCGACGGGCCGGCCGGCGCATCACACTCGACGGCACCGGCCTGCACACCGCCGATATCGCCGCCCTCGCGGACCGCACCGCGCACACCGCCGCCCCCGACCCCAAGGCCCTGGCGCTCGCCGAGGAATCGTGGGACACCGCCCGCCGCCTCGCCGCCACCGGCCGGGTCTACGGGCGCAGCACCGGCGTCGGCGCCAACCGTACGGAGGATGTCGGGGCCGCCGACGCCGAACACGGCCTGCGCCTGCTGCGCAGCCACGCCGGCGCGATCGGCGACCCGCTGCCCGCCCGCGAGGTCCGCGCCATGCTCGCCGTACGCGCCAACCAGCTGCTGGCGGGCGGCGCCGGCCTGAACCCCGCCGTGATCACCTCGCTGCTCGCCGCCCTGGAATCCGGCGCGCACCCCGTCGTCAACGAACACGGCGCCGTCGGCACCGGTGACCTCGCCGCCCTCGCCCAGACCGGCCTCGCCCTCGCCGGCGAACATCCCTGGCACTGCACCCCCGGCGGCCACGCCCCCGCCCCGATCCCCCTCGACAACAACGACGCCCTCGCCCTGATCAGCAGCAACGCCCTCACCCTCGGCCAGTCCGCCCTCGCCCTCGACGAAATCCGCCGCCTCCTGGCCGCGTCCCTGCCGATCGCCGCGCTCTCCCTCCTCGCGGTCGGCGGCTCGTACGAACCCTTCGCCGAAACCGTGATGCGCGCCCGCCCGCACCCCGGCTCCGCGGCCGCCGCGACCCGGATGCGCACCCTCTCCGGCATCCCGCCCCGCCCCACCCCGCCGCTCGGCCGCATCCAGGACCCGTACGGCTTCCGCTGCATCCCCCAGATCCACGGCCCGGCGGTGGACGCCGCCGACACCCTCGACGGCGTACTGACCGTCGAGGTGAACGCCGCCTCCGAGAACCCCCTCATCAGCATCGAGGACCAGGCCGCCTTCCACCACGGCAACTTCTACGCCGCCCACACCGTCCTCGCCCTGGACGCCTTCCGCCTCGCCGTCCTCCAGACCGCCCGGCTCTCCACCGCCCGCCTCGCCGCTCTCTCCGAGCCGGACTTCACCCGGCTGCGCCCCTTCCTGGGCGACGCGGCCCCGGCCAGCTCCGGCGTCATGATCCTCGAATACGCGGCCGGCGCGGCCCTCGGCGAAATGCGCGCCGTCTCCCACCCGGCCTCCCTCGGCCACGCCGTCCTCTCCCGCGGCGTCGAGGAACAGGCCAGCTTCGCCTCCCTCGGCGCCCGCCAGACCCTGCGCGCCGCCACGTACTACCGCCAGGTTCTGGCGTGCGAACTCGTCGCCGCTGTACGGGCCTTGCGCCTGCGCTCCCTGGAACCCGACCCCGGCCTGCCCCTCGCCACCGCCTACGCCCTCGCCGCCGAGGCGCTGGACCCGCGGATGGAGGACCGCCCGCTGACCGATGATGTGGCGGTGGCGACGGGGCTGCTGGACGGGCTGGCGGAGGTGTGAGGGGCAGGACCGGGCGGGGCGGGCCGGGGATTGCGTACGGTCCGGGGCGGTGGGTCCGTACAGTCGGTCGGCACCCGGTGCGGGTCACCACACCGCAGACGCCGGCACCGGGTGCGGGTACCCACAACGCAGGCGCCGGCACCCGCACACGCACCACACGGCAACACCACACGGCACGGCACAACTCACACACCACAAGGCCCCTTCCGGGCCGGGAAGAAGAGGCGATGAGCGGGGACGGGGACAACGGCGGAGTGGCCGAGGGCACGGGTACGGGCACCGGCGCGGCCACGAACACGGGCGCGGCCGATACGGGCACCGCCGCCCGCCTGCAGAAGCTCTTCGAAGGGCACCGGCTGACGCCCACCCAGCGCCGCATCGCACACTGCATGGTGCGGCGGGCCGCCGACGCGCCGTTCCTCTCCAGCGTCGAACTGGCCGAACTCGCCGGCGTCAGCCAGCCCTCCGTCACCCGCTTCGCGGTGGCGCTGGGCTTCGACGGCTACCCGGCGCTGCGCCGCCACCTCCGCGACGTCGCGCCCGCCGAAAAGCCCGATGACACCGGCTCGTACAACGAGTACCAGCAGGCCGTCCAGGCGGAGATCGACAACCTTCGCCACCTGGCCGCCGCCCTCGCCGACCCCGCCCCGGTGACCGAGGCCGGCCGGCTCTTCGCCGCCTCCCGCCCGCTCCCCGTCCTCGGCCTGCGCGCCGCCACCGCCCAGGCCGCCGGCTTCACCTACTTCGCCCGCAAGGTCCACCCCGACGTCCGCCTCCTGGACGAGGGCGGCACCATGCTCACCGACCGCATCGACGCCGCCGTACGCGCCGGCGCGACCGCCCTGCTCTGCTTCGCCCTGCCCCGCCACCCCCGCGAGGTCGTCGACGCCCTCGAGTACGCCCGCGAGGCCGGGCTGACCATCGTCACCGTCGCCGACAGCGCCTTCGCTCCCGTCGCCCACCCCACCGACCTCCTCCTCCCGGCCCCCGTCGGCACCGGCCTCGCTTTTGACACGGCCTGCGCCCCGATGCTGCTTGGCCGCGTCCTCCTGGAGGCGATGTGCGACGCCCTTCCGGACGCCCAGGCGCGGCTGGAGGAGTTCGATGCGAAGGCGGTGGCGAGGGGGTTGTTCGTGGAGTGAGGGGGGTGTGGGTGTTTGTGGAGTGAGGGGGCGGTCGCGCGTTCGGGTGGCGGCGGAGCGACCCGCAAGTCCCGCCCCCTGACGGCCGCGGCACGCGCTCTGCCGCCGCCTCGGCCGGTCTCAGGCAATCCTCATCCGCGCTGGCTACGATCCCCTGCCGACCCCCGTCCGACGGGGTGACGTAGCTGTCTCGGCATGAGGAGGTCTGTCGTGGGGCGTGGGGCGTATGCGCTGGCGAGGGTGGCGGTGGTGGTGCGGGCGCCGGCCGGGTGGCTGTGGTGGCCCGGATGGCTGGCTGCGGGGATCGGCGTGCTGGTGCCGGGGCCGGCCGGCCGGACGATCGGGGTGCTCGCGGGGGCGGCGCTCTTCGTGATCGCGGCGTTCGTGGTCTTCGCGGCGCGCCGCGGCCGGTACGCGGCCCTGGCCGGCGGGGCGTCCCGTGCCGGGAAGGCCGTGATCCTCCAGGACCGGGCGGTCACCCTCCGCATCTGGCGCCGGGCACACCGCTGGTGGCTGCTCCTCGCCTTCCTGGCGGCGGTCGGATCCTCGTTCGCCCTGCCCGCGGCCGGCGGCCTGCTGATGGCCGGCGCCGCGCTGGGCCTGTGGGCCAAGGCCCTGTGGCTGGGCCGCTGGGAACGCGAGCACGGCGCCCTGCTCTGGGTGCGTACGGAGTCCGCGGCGCGGGGCGGGGCCTCGGGTAAGGACGTGCGGGGGTACGTGACGACGGGCCTGGCGGCGGGGGACGCGGCGCCGGGCGGAGCGCGGGGGCGGGGTGCCGCCCGATCGGCGGGGCCGGGCCGGTCGGCGGTCGGGCCGTCGTGCCGGTCAGTCGTGCCGGTCAGTCGAGACCGCGCAGGGCGTTGACGTGGCCCCCGCCGCTTTCGGCGGTGAGATCGGCCAATGTCTGCGGGGTGCGGACGGTCGCGAAGCGGACGGTGCCGTCGGGTGCGGTCGCATAGCCGTAAATGCCGGGGCGGGGGAGGGAGTTGTAAGCGAAGTGGTTCGAGAAGTAGTAGGCGCCGGTGTCCAGGAGGGCGGCGTGGTCACCGGACTGGAGCAGGGGGAGCGGGCGGTTCTCGGCGACCAGGTCGCCGGCGAAGCAACACGGGCCCGCGATGTCCTGGGCGACCGGCGCGCCGGTCTTGGGCAGGCCCTGCGCGTCGTAGGCGGCGACCCGGATCGGCCAGGCCTCGGGGACGAAGACCGTACGGGTGGCGACCTGGGCGCCGGCGTGGGTGACCGCGATGGGGCGGCCGCCCGCCGACTTCGCGTACTCGACGCGCGCGACGATCGTGCCGTGTTTGGCCAGCAGTGAACGGCCGAACTCGGTGACGAGCCCGTAGCGGCCGGACAGCAGCCCCGGGACGGTCGAGCGGAGCAGCGCGGCGTACTCGCGGAAGGTCGGGGCGGTGGTGTCCGAGGCGAAGTTGACCGGCAGGCCGCCGCCGATGTCGAGGGTGTCGATCTGCCGCCGTCCGGCCTTCTCGTTGATCTCCTCGGCCAGGTGGAACAGGGCCGCCACGCCCGCGGCCATCAGCTCCAGCGGCATGCCCTGGGAGCCGACGTGGGCATGCAGCCGGGTCAGCCACGGGCGCTCGAGGCAGGACCGTACGACCCAGTCGCGGGCGCCCTCGTCGCGCAGCCCCACGCCGAATTTGGAGGTGTCGGTGGCGGTGCTCATCGCGCCGATGCTGCCGCCGCCGATCTGCGGATTGATGCGGAGGCCGATCGGTGCGGAGGACGGCGCCGAGGCCATCAGACCGTCGATACGGGACAGTTCCTCGGGGTTGTCGGCGTTGACCGCGATGCCGAGCACCAGGGCCTCGCGCAGTTCGGCGCGGGTCTTGGCGGGGGAGTCCAGGACCGTACGCCCGGCCGGCACCCGAGCGGCGCGGGCCAGTGCCAGCTCCCCGGGGCTGGCCACCTCACAGCCGAGCCCTTCCTCGGCGAGCAGCCGCAGCACGGGCACGAGCGCGGCAGCCTTCACCGCGAAGGCGTGCAGCACCGGGGTGCCCGGCGCCGTGAACTCCTCGAAGGCGGCGCGGAGTTCCGCCACCGACCGCCGGATCCCGGCAACGTCGAGCAGCCCGGCGACGGGCTCCCCGGGGCCGACCAGCCCCTGCGCGACGGCCGCCTCTACGGCACGGTCCCGGTCGGAGCCGTGCGTGGTGTGTCTGGCGTGCGTTGCGGGTGTGGGGGGTGGGGAGTGCCTGGCGTGCATGCCGGACATGACGACCGTGCTGTCCGTGCTGCCGGTGACGCCCGCGCCGGCCGTGCTGCCGGTGAGGCTCGCGGAGCCGTGGGGGGAGCCCTGCGTCGGGCGGGGGCCGGACACCGGTCCGGCCGCAGAGCCGGGCGGGGGGCCCGGAACCGGTCCGGTGAGGTGGCCTGTCGTGGACTCGTCCTGGGGGCCAATCATGAGCCAACTCCATCACTGGACGGGGCGTCGCGCCATCGGATACGGGCACGACGCCCCCGTACCGTTACCCCGCCGACCCGCTCAGCCCGGCCTTGCGGTGGCGCTCGGTCAGCCGGGAACCGGACTCGCGGCGGGCGGCGCGGCGCAGCAGGGGTATGGCGAGGAGGAATCCGAGGACGGCCCAGGCGGTCAGGACCAGGGCGACCATCGGGAGCTCCCAGGAACCGGCCGGTTCCGCGACGCGGGCGGCGTCCGGCAGCAGCGCCGAGCGCAACCCCTGCGCCATCCACTTGAGCGGGAAGACGGCGGCTATCTCCTGGACCAGCACCGGCAGTGAGCTCAGGGGGAACATCGCCCCCGAGGTGAACAGCAGCGCCATCACCGGCAGCATGAGCAACGCCAGCGCCTCGCGCGGATTGGGCAGTACGGCACCGATGGCCGCACCCAGCGGCACCACGGCCAACAGGCCCAGCCCGGCCACCCACAGCAGCGTCAGCCAGCCGGCGGGATCGTGCGGCAGCGGCCCGTCCACCAGCAGGGCACCGGCCCCCAGCAGGACGACGAGGGTGCCGAGCGCCACGACGACCACCAGCAGCGACTTGGCGACCAGATAGGCCGGTATCCCGCCGGGCGTGGCACGCAGGCGCAGCAGGGCGCCCTCCTCCCGTTCGGTCACCAGGATCTGCGGGAGGTTGATCAGCCCGATCTGGAACAGCAGATACGCGGCGAAGCCGGCCAGGGTCAGCTGGGCCATCGGGATGTGGGTACCGGGCACGTTCTTGCTGAGAGTGCCCCCCAGTACCAGCGCGACGACCACGTTCGCCAGGTGGCCCGTCATCTCCTTGGGGTTACGGAGGAGGTGGCGCAGCTCGATGCCGCCGCGCTGGAGGCCGGCGCGCCAGTAGCGGCGGCGGGCGGGGCGAGGGGCGGGGTGGCTGCGTGACGCGTCCGTGGCGCCGGGACCCGTCGGTGCCGCCGTCCCCTCTGTCGCCTGGGTGGTCGCGGTCCGGATGGTGGTGTCGGTGGTGGTCTGGCTCGTGGTCATGCGGCTTGCTTCTTCCCCCTCGTGAGCGCGGCGCCGTTCCCGTCCCCGGTCCCGGCCGCGTTCTCCTCCCCGTGTCCGTTCTCATTCCTGATGCCGCTCGCGGTGCCCGTCCCCTCGGCCCCGCCGTGCACCATCTGCAGATAGGTGTCCTCCAGCGTCGGCCGCCGGACCTCCAGGTCGGCGATCGGCCCGTCGGCCTCCCGATGGAGGTCCCAGACCAGCTGGGAGGGGTCCGCGGTGCGCCGGCGGTGGGGCGTGCCGTCCGTGGCCGTCCAGCGGACCTCGGCCTGTGCGGCGGCCCGGTGGGCCAGTTCTGCCGGGGTGCCGTGGGCGCGTATTCGGCCGCTGACCAGTACGGCTATCCGGTCGGCGAGCCGTTCGGCCTCTGCCAGGTCGTGGGTGGTGAGCAGGACGGTGACGCCCTCCTCGCGGGCCAGCCGTTCGACGAGTACGTGGAAGTCGTGCCGGGCCTCGGGGTCGAAGCCGGTGGTCGGCTCGTCCAGGAAGAGGAGTTCGGGGCGGCCGATGACGGCGAGTGCCACGTCCAGCCGGCGGCGCTGGCCACCGGACAGCCGGTCGACCTGCTGGTCGGCCTGGGCGCCGAGGCCCACCAGGGACAGCGTCTCCGCCGGGTCGCGCGGGTCGGGGTAGTACGAGGCGAAGTGGGCCAGGAGTTCCGCGACCCGCCAGCGGCGATGGTCGCGCCAGGACTGCAGGACCAGTCCGATCCGGCCGCGCCACGCGTCGCCGCCGCGCGCCGGGTCCGTCCCCAGGACGCGTACGTCACCGGCGGACCGCTGCCGGAAGCCCTCCAGGATCTCGACGGTGGTGGTCTTCCCGGCGCCGTTGGGCCCGAGCAGGGCGAAGATCTCGCCACGGTGGATGTCCAGGTCGATGCCGTGCAGGATGCCGACGTCGCCGTACGCCATGCGCAAGTCCCGTACCTGGATGACGGGTTGGCTGGCAGGGGCGGTGGGTGCAGAGGGTGCCGCGGGTGTGGTGGATGCGGCCGGGCCGGTCGGGTGTACGGGCGCGCGCCCGGTCGTGGTCATCTGCCTGCCTTCGCGTGGTCCTGCTGTCGGTCCTGCTGCCGGTCCTGCTGTCCGTCGTGCGCCGCGGCTGCCGGTCCCGCGCCCTCGACGATCGCTCGGAGCGCCGCCACATGGCCCTCGAAGGCGCCGCGGCCGCGCTCCGTCAGCCGCACCCTGGTGCGGCGCTTGCGGCCGCCGCCTTCCTTGCGGATCTCCAGATAGCCGGCCCCCTCCAGGGTGTGCAGCTGTTTGGAGAGCGCGGAGTCGCTGAGCGAGAGGCTGTCGCGGATGAACGGGAAGTCGGCCCACTCCGTGGCGGCGAGCAGGGCGACCACCGACAGCCGGGTGGAGGGATGGATCAGTTCGTCGAATCCGGTGGGTGTGCTCATCACACCGCCCCCTTGTGGTCGGTTCTCGGGACCCGGTCGCGCAGCGAGCCGACCGCCCAGCGGTTCGCCGGGCCGACGAACAGCACGAATGCCGCCGCCGAGACGGTGGCCGTGATCAGGCTGCCGTACGGCAGCGCCAGCGATTCGACCAGGTGGCCGGACAGCAGGATCGTCCCGCCGGACACCACCATGCCTGCGATCATGCTGGCGCCGGTCCGCCAGCTGTAGCGCGAGCGGTGCAGCCGCACACGGCTCCGGCGGCTGTAGACGACGGCGAGCGAGCCCAGTACCGCGACGTAGGCAGCGACCGTTAGCCAGATGCCCCATTTCGGCAGGTCGAGCCCCATCCCGGCCAGGAAGAGCCACATGATTCCCGCCGTGGCGTAGGTCGACCTGGCGTCGCCGGACGCGCACCTCTCGACCTCGTCGTACACCCGCTCCTGCGGGACCCGGATGCGCTGCAGATCCGTCCAGGCCTGCTCGGCATTCACCGTGCTGTTCATGGTCATCGCCTCCCCAAGGCGGTTCCGGGCACGGCGCGGCACATGGCGGCCGGGCTCCGGAGCATTCTGGTCCCCGTTTACTTGCCTGGTAGGAAAACTAGCGCAGACTTTCCCAGCGGGCAAGTAAAAATCCCCGGCACCGCGTGGCCGGTTCGCGCGGCTTGCGGGGGACGCCTCTCCGCTCCCTGTTGACTGGCGCTATTCAGCGACGTCACTATGTGAATAGCTCGATCCATTCGACGTCAGGGAGGCACGGCCCATGTCGGGACCGCGACCCGTGCGGGCACCGCGCGGTACGGAGCTGAGTGCTCGGGGATGGCAGCAGGAAGCCGCGCTGCGCATGCTGCAGAACAACCTCGATCCGGAGGTGGCAGAGCATCCGGACCAGCTCGTCGTCTACGGCGGTACGGGCAAGGCCGCCCGCGACTGGCGCTCCTTCGACGCGATGGTGCGCACGCTCACCACGCTCAAGCAGGACGAGACGATGCTCGTCCAGTCCGGCAGGCCGGTCGGCGTGATGCAGACCCACGAGTGGGCGCCGCGCGTGCTCATCGCCAACTCCAACCTCGTCGGCGACTGGGCCAACTGGGAGGAGTTCCGGCGGCTGGAGGCCCTCGGGCTGACCATGTACGGGCAGATGACGGCCGGTTCATGGATCTACATCGGCACGCAGGGGATCCTGCAGGGCACGTACGAGACGTTCGCGGCCGTCGCGGCGAAGAAGTTCGGCGGCACGCTCGCCGGGACGATCACGCTCACCGCCGGCCTCGGCGGCATGGGCGGCGCCCAGCCGCTCGCCGTCACGATGAACGACGGCGTCGCGATCTGTATCGACGTCGACCCGCGGGCCATCGAGCGGCGGATCGAGCACCGCTATCTGGACGTGAAGGCGGACAGCCTCCAGCACGCGCTGCAGCTCGCCGTCGAGGCCCGCGACCAGCGCAAGCCGCTCTCCATCGGCCTGCTCGGCAATGCCGCCGAGCTGCTGCCGCAGATGCTTGCCGAGGGCGCGCCGATCGACATCGTCACCGACCAGACCAGCGCCCACGACCCGCTGGCCTACCTGCCCATCGGCATCGACTTCCCCGAAATGGCCGCCTACGCGGCGGAGAAGCCCGCCGACTTCACCCAGCGGGCACGCGAGTCGATGGCCAAGCACGTCGAGGCGATGGTCGGCTTCATGGACGCCGGCGCCGAGGTCTTCGACTACGGAAACTCGATCCGCGGCGAGGCCCAACTCGCCGGATACCAGCGGGCCTTCGCCTTCCCCGGCTTCGTCCCCGCCTACATCCGGCCGCTGTTCGCCGAGGGCAAGGGGCCGTTCCGCTGGGCCGCGCTGTCCGGCGACGCCCGCGACATCGCCGCCACCGACAAGGCGATCCTGGACCTCTTCCCGGAGAACGAGTCGCTGGCCCGCTGGATCAAGCTGGCCGGCGAGCGGGTGCACTTCCAGGGCCTGCCCGCGCGGATCTGCTGGCTCGGTTACGGCGAGCGGGACAAGGCCGGTGAGCGGTTCAACGAGATGGTCGCGGACGGCACGCTGCGGGCGCCGCTGGCCATCGGGCGGGACCACCTGGACTGCGGCTCGGTCGCCTCGCCGTACCGCGAGACCGAGGCGATGAAGGACGGCTCGGACGCGATCGCCGACTGGCCGCTGCTCAACGCCATGGTCAATGTCGCCTCCGGCGCCTCCTGGGTCTCGCTGCACCACGGCGGCGGCGTCGGCATGGGCCGCTCCATCCACGCGGGCCAGGTCACGGTCGCCGACGGCACCCCGCTGGCCGGCGAGAAGATCCGCCGGGTGCTGACGAACGACCCGGGCATGGGCGTCATCCGCCACGTCGACGCGGGCTACGAGCGCGCCGACGAGGTGGCCGCCGAGCGCGGCGTCCGCATCCCGATGCGCGAGGGCGAAGGCGAGGGCGCGTGACCGCCTCGTTCCACCAGATGTGGGAGGAGCTGCGGCCGCTCGGGCGCGACTCCTCCGCCGGGGGCTACCGCCGCTTCGCCTGGACCGGCGCGGACACCGACTGCCGCGCCTGGTTCAAGGCCCAGGCCGAGGCCCGCGGACTCGCCTACGAACTGGACCGCAACGGCAACCAGTGGGCGTGGCTGGGGGCGACGACCTACACGGACGTGGCCCCCGGCGACGCCGTCGTCACCGGCTCGCACCTGGACTCCGTACCGGACGGCGGTGCCTTCGACGGGCCGCTGGGCGTGGTCTCCTCCTTTGCCGCGCTGGACGAACTCCGGCGGCGGGGAGCGGGGTTCGCCAAGCCGCTCGCCATCGTCAACTTCGGCGACGAGGAAGGCGCCCGCTTCGGGCTGGCCTGCGTCGGGTCCCGGCTGGCCGCCGGAGCGCTGACCGCCGAGGCCGCGCACCGGCTGCGCGACGGCGACGGCATCACCCTCCCGCAGGCCATGGAGCGCGCCGGATACGACCCCGAGGCCATCGGCCCGGATCCCGAACGGCTTGCCAGGATCGGCGCCTTCGTCGAGCTCCATGTCGAGCAGGGCCGCGCCCTGGACCTGTCGGGTGACCCGGTCGGCATCGCCTCCGCCATCTGGCCGCACGGCCGCTGGCGGTTCGACTTCCACGGCGAGGCCAACCACGCCGGTACGACGCGCCTCGAGGACCGCCGCGACCCGATGCTCACCTACGCCGCGACCGTACTCGCCGCCCGCGAGCAGGCACGGCTGGCCGGCGCCCTGGCCACCTTCGGGAAGATCAGCGTCGAGCCGAACGGCGTCAACGCCATTCCCTCGCTGGTCAGAGGCTGGCTGGACTCCCGCGCCGCCGACCAGGACACCCTGGACACGGTGGTCACCGGGATCGAGCAGGCGGCCGCCGAGCGCGCCGCCCGCGACGGCGTGGACCTGAAGATCGTCCGGGAATCCTTCACCCCCGTCGTGGAGTTCCAGCACGCCCTGCGGGACGAGCTGGGCGCGATCCTCGGCACGGCGGGGGAGCGGCCGGTGCCCGTCCTGGGCACCGGCGCGGGACACGACGCCGGTATTTTGTCCGGAACCGTCCCCACGGCCATGCTGTTCGTACGCAACCCCACCGGCGTCTCGCACTCACCCGCCGAAGCGGCGGCGGAGGACGACTGCGTCGCGGGGGTCACCGCACTCGCCGACGTACTGGAGGGGCTGGCGTGCCGCTGACGACGCAGGCAACGACGACGCAGGCAATGACGACGTACTGGCTCGAACACGCCTGGCTCGGCACGCACGTCGAGCCGGGGGTGGCCGTGGACATCGAGGGCGGGCGGATCACGGCCGTCCACAAGGGGGCCACCACCCCGCCGCCCGGCGCCGTCGCGCTCCGCGGCCTGACGCTCCCCGGCCTCGCCAACGCCCACAGCCACGCCTTCCACCGCGCCCTGCGCGGCACCGTCCAGGTCGGCAGCGGCACCTTCTGGACCTGGCGCGAGGTCATGTACGCCGTCGCCGACCGGCTCAGCCCCGACACGTATTACGCCCTCGCCCGCGCCGTCTACGCCGAGATGGCGCTGGCCGGCATCACCTGCGTCGGCGAATTCCACTACCTCCACCACGCGCCCGGCGGCACCCGCTACGACGACCCCAACGCGATGGGTGAGGCGCTGATCGCGGCCGCCGCCGACGCCGGTATCCGGATCACCCTCCTCGACACCGCCTATCTCTCCGCCGGCTTCGGCGACCCGCCCAACCACCACCAGCTGCGCTTCTCCGACGGCACCGCCGACGCCTGGGCCCAGCGCGCCGACGCGCTCAAGGACGGCCGCGAGCACGCCCGCATCGGCGCCGCCATCCACTCCGTACGCGCCGTCCCGGCCGACCAGCTGAGCACCGTCGCCGACTGGGCCCGCGCGCGGCAGGCCCCCCTGCACGTCCATCTCTCCGAGCAGACCGCCGAGAACGACGCCTGCCGCGACGTGCACGGCCGCACCCCCGCCCAGCTGCTGTCCGACCACGGCGCGCTGGGCCCGCGCACCACCGCCGTGCACGCCACCCACCTCACCCCCGAGGACATCGGCCTGCTCGGCGGCAGCCGCACCGGCGTGTGCATGTGCCCGACCACCGAACGCGACCTCGCCGACGGCATCGGCCCCGTCGGCCGGCTCCAGTCCCACGGCAGCCCGCTGTCCCTCGGCAGCGACAGCCATGCCGTCATCGACCTGCTCGAAGAGGCCCGCGCCATGGAACTCGACGAGCGGCTGCGCACCCGCACCCGCGGGCACTGGACGGCCGCCGCCCTGCTGCGCGCCGCGACCGCCGACGGTCACGCCGCCCTGGGCTGGAACGACGCCGGCGCCATCGAGACCGGCGCGCTCGCCGACCTCACCACGATCGCGCTGGATTCCGTACGCACCGCAGGGCCGCCGCCCCGGCTGGGCGCCGAGACGGCCGTATTCGCCGCCTCCGCGGCGGACGTACGCCACACACTGGTGGGCGGCCGCCAGATCGTCCGGGACGGTGTGCACACCCTGGTGCCCGACGTGCCCGGCGCCCTCGCCGCATCCATCGCCGCAGTACGCGGCTGACCCCCGCCCGCCCGACGCCCTCCCCCAAGCTCTCGACTCCTCCGCCACTCTCGACTCCGCTCGAGCGGGGGGACCCCCATGAGCAGGGAAGTACCCCCACGCGCCGCACGCGGCCGAAGGAGAACACCCCCGCGATGACGAACGACACGACGACCGCCACCACGGCCTCCGCGCCCACCACCGCACTCATCCACATCGGCCAGCTCGTCACCAACGACCCCTCCCTCGGTGAAGGCCCCCTCGGTCTGATCCAGGACGCGGCGGTCGTCTTCGACGGCGACCGCATCGCCTGGGTCGGTGAAACAAGCAAAGCACCCGCCACTGACAACGCCGTCGACGCGGCCGGCCGCGCGGGCATCCCCGGCTTCGTCGACTCGCACTCCCACCTCGTCTTCGCCGGCGACCGCACCGCCGAATTCAACGCCCGGATGTCCGGCCGCCCTTACTCCGCCGGCGGCATCCGCACCACCGTCGCCGCCACCCGCGCCGCGACCGACGACGCCCTGCACGCCAACGTCGCCCGCTACCTCGCCGAGGGGCTCCGCCAGGGCACCACCACCCAGGAGACCAAGTCCGGTTACGGCCTCACGGTCGAGGACGAGGCCCGCGCGCTGCGCATCGCCGCCGCCCACACCGACGAGGTCACCTTCCTCGGCGCGCACATCGTCTCCCCCGACTACGCCGACGATCCGGCCGGTTACGTCGACCTCGTCACCGGCCCGATGCTCGACGCCTGCGCCCCGCACGCCCGCTGGGTCGACGTCTTCTGCGAGAAGGGCGCCTTCGACGGCGACCAGGCCCGCGCCGTCCTCACCGCCGGCAAGGCCAAGGGCCTGCTGCCGCGGGTGCACGCCAACCAGCTCGGCCATGGCCCCGGCGTCCAGCTCGCCGTCGAACTCGGCGCCGCCTCCGCCGACCACTGCACCCACCTCAGCTACGCCGACATCGACGCCCTCGCCCAGTCCGACACCGTCGCCACCCTCCTCCCGGGCGCCGAGTTCTCCACCCGCGCCCCCTGGCCCGACGCCCGCCCGCTGCTCGACGCCGGCGCCACCGTCGCCCTGTCCACCGACTGCAACCCCGGCTCGTCCTTCACCAGTTCCATGGCGTTCTGCATCGCGCTGGCCGTCCGCGACATGGGGATGACCCCCGACGAGGCCGTCTGGTCCGCCACCGAGGGCGGCGCCCGCGCGCTGCGCCGCACCGACGTCGGCCGGATCACCCCCGGCGCCCGCGCCGACCTCGTCCTCCTCGACGCGCCCTCGCACGTCCACCTCGCCTACCGGCCCGGCGTACCGCTCGTATCGGCCGTGTGGCACAAGGGAGTTCTCGTCTGAGAGCCGCCGCCGTCCCGGCCCGCACCCGCCGTTGTCAGACCCTGCTGTCACCATGAATTCATGAGCACAGGGCCTGACGAACCGACGGACGAGCTGACGAACGACCTGCTGGACGACCCGGCGCGGCTGCTGGCCGCCGACCGGGCGGCGGTGCGGGCGCACATCGAGGGCATGAGCGCCGCACCGCATATCGGCCGCGAGGTTTTCCAGCAGGCCGAGGCGATATTCGGCGGCGCGGAGGTGTCGCGCGCCGAGTTCGCGTCGTGGCTGCAGTTCGCGGCGAGGGTTCTCGGGCACGACGCCTACGCCGAGGGGCTCGCGGCCGCCGAGCCGGGGATGCCGTGGCGGACGGCGTGGGCGTGGTGGCGGCCGGTGGGCAAGCATGTTGCGCATCCGAATCTGTCCCAGTTGATGACTTTCGGGCTGCAGACGCACGACGGGCGGAAGCTGGTGCGGGTCGAGGCAGCCTGGGAGAACACCTGGCTCGATCTGGAGACCGGGGCGCAGGTCGCGGGCCCGACCGGGGCAGCCACGACCGCGCTGCCCGCCCCCTGCGACGCGCAGCACGGGCAACTCCTCCACGAGCGGAAGCTGTTCGCGCCCGAGAGCTGGTCCGATGCCAGTCCGTTTCCCGGCGAGTACGGCCGGACGCGGTATCTGGTGCGGGACAGCTACGGGCTCGCGCTTCTGGACACCGACCCAGTGGTGCTCCGCGACTGGCCGCGAGGGCGGATCGACGGGAAGTCGTCGCGGAAAGGCACGCCCGGACAGGTGCCCTCCTTCCCCGCCCCTGACGGCCCGTTGACCGCCGAGCGGCTGGACGAGGCGTTCGCCCCCGTCGACGTCGTCCGCATACCCGAGCACAAGCTGCCGACGGCCCTTGATCACCCGGCGAGCCGGGCCCATTTGCGCGACATCGGGCTCCCGTCGTTCTGGGCATGTGCCTGGACGACCTTCGAGGTGTATCCGGCGCGCAAGATGGTGCCGCTCGCGGGCGAGGAGGAGCTGGGGTACGCCGAACTGCCGGACGGCCTCGATGCCACCGATCTGCTGCCCGTCGGCGAGGTCGAGCATTTGGGCGATCTGTATCTGCACCGTCGTCAGGGAAGCGTTTACGCCATCGGGGACGGCAGCGACCTCGTCCAACTCTCCCCGGACCTCGACCACTTCACCCGACTCCTGGAAGCCGTACGCCGCTATATGAGCGCCTGTTGGAATTCGTACCCGGGCGAGGATGCGACCGAGGGCTTCCTGGAGGAGGTGGACCGCCTCGCGCCCGGTGTCGTCGGCTCCGGCGGCCCCAGCGGGGAGATCTGGGAGGACTTCATCGCCGGCATCACGACCCTGAACGAGGACGGTTTCTAGCCCCGCAAGAGGCGGGCCCAGCAGAGGAGGGCCCGTCCCGAGAAACCCTCGGGGCAGGCCCTCCTCTGCGCGGGCGGCTGCCGGTCACGGCGGACCGGCAGTGCGACCGCGGGGGATCACTCCTCGACCATCAGCCCCTTGCGGAGCCGTACGAGCGTGCGTGAGAGCAGCCGGGAGACGTGCATCTGCGAGATGTTCAGCTCCTCGCCGATCTCGGACTGCGTCATATTGGCGACGAAGCGCAGCGACAGGATCTTGCGGTCGCGCGGCGGGAGTTCGGCGATCAGCGGCTTGAGCGATTCGACGTACTCGATGCCTTCGAGGCCGTTGTCCTCGTAGCCGATGCGGTCCGCCAGCGCGCCTTCGCTGTCGTCCTCCTCGGGCTGGGCGTCCAGCGAGCTCGCGGTGTAGGCGTTGCTCGCGGCCATCCCTTCGACGACCTCGTCCTTGGTGATGCCGAGGCGTTCGGCGAGCTCGCTCACCGTGGGGGCGCGGTCCAGCTTCTGGGCCAGTTCGTCGCCCGCCTTGGCGAGGTCCAGCCGCAGTTCCTGCAGACGCCTCGGCACGCGCACCGACCAACTGGTGTCGCGGAAGAAGCGCTTGATCTCGCCGACGATCGTCGGCATCGCGAACGTCGGGAACTCGACGCCTCGGCTCAGCTCGAAGCGGTCTATCGCCTTGATCAGGCCAATGGTGCCGACCTGGACGATGTCCTCCATGGGCTCGCTGCGGGAGCGGAACCGGGAGGCCGCGAACTTCACCAGGGCGAGATTGAGCTCGACCAGGGTGTTGCGGACATACGCGAATTCATGCGTGCCTTCTTCGAGCGTTTCCAGCCGCTCGAAGAGGGTCTTGGACAGTGCCCGCGCGTCCACCGGACCCACCTCGTCGAACGGCGGGATCTCGGGCAGACCGTCGATCTCCGCCATTTCCGCCGGATGGGATTCGACGGCGAGCTGCTGGGCAGGCGGCGACTGAGCAGGGATCGACTGGGAAGGGATGTGCCCGGTCGGGTCGGACGGGGGTGTCGACGAGGTGTGCTGCCGGGTGTCGTCGGTGCGCATTTCGTCGAGCCGGGGTGACATGTGTCCTCCATCGTTCTCGGCATATGGCTGCCGAAGCCTCTACGTGAAGCTGCGGTGTGCGGCGCCTCCAAAGCCGGCCGTTTCGAATGTGTCTCCATCTACGCCTACCTGGCTTTGCATGAAGATGGCAAGTACGTGTTGTCCATATCTCGGGCTATATGCTGATTGTTCAGCTACCCTCGCGCGAGGTTACGGCGTAGTGTTCGACAAGCGCAGTCATAAGCAATGAGACGCCGAGACAGCAAGAGGGGTGCGCGCGCATGGACCGCGGGACGGTCGGCAGTGCAAGCCGGGGCCGGCTGCAGGTCGCGATCCGGCATCACGGCGCCAGCGCGGTCGTGACCGCCGCAGGTGAACTCGATCACCACACCGCCGATCTGTTGCGTGAGTCACTGGAGGGGTGTGTGGACGATGGGTATGCACGCCTGGTGGTGGATTGCTCACCCCTTGAATTCATGGACTCCACAGGGCTCAACGTGCTGCTCGGCGCCCGCCTGAAAGCGGAGGCTGCCGGAGGCGGGGTCCACCTGGCCGGGATGCAGCCGGTGGTTGCCCGGGTCTTCGAGATCACCGGCGCGGAAGCGGTCTTCACCGTGCATGACTCGCTCGACGCGGCACTGGCCGACTGACGTGACGACGGTGCCCGGATGGTGGCAATCCGGGCACGTAGTACGAGTCACAACTTCCGTACCCAAGAAGTGGGTGTTCTCACGGCCCGGTCGGGCAGGAGACATCTGAATCCGTTGCAACCAGTCATTATCTGTTTTCCGCGAGAAGGCGAATCGGTGAGGTGAAGCGCTGATGAGCACCACCCGGCCGTACCCGCCGGGCGATCTTGGCCCGGAGCCGGGGGGCGCCGGTGCTTCCGCTGCCCGGACCGCCGCGCACACCACCGCCCCGGCGGGGCAGGTGCGCCGGCTGCGGCTGGCGGGCACCCGAGGCGCCGTGGCGCGCGGCCGTGACTTCGCCCGGCAGGCCCTGCACGACTGGGGCTGGCTGCCGGCCGCCAATGCCGACCAGCGGGCCGCGGCCGAGGATGTGCTGCTCGTCGTGTCCGAGCTGGTCACCAATGCCTGCCTGCACGCCGAGGGGCCCGAGGAGCTGCGGCTGCGGTGCACCTCCAAGGTGCTGCGCCTGGAGGTCAGCGACCTCGGCGCCGGCTCGCCCGCGCCGCGCAACCCGCACCGTCCCGGCCGTCCCGGCGGCCACGGCATGTTCATCGTGCAGCGCCTGTGCCTGGACTGGGGAGTGGTACGCAACTCCGACGGCGCGGGCAAGACCGTCTGGGCGGAGCTTGCCGCGCCGTCCTGAAGGGCGGGCGGGACGGAAAGAGTTGAGCGCGGGCCCGCGGGCCCGCGCTTTGTCGTATACGCAACCGTCCGCTCCGATCGCCGCTGCGCTTTGCCTTCCCTCGGCAAGGGCCCGGGCGTACCTTGAGCGCCCAATCTGATGCGCCGTCAGTAACATCCGGCGGTGCGCTACCCGGGAGAAGGGGAGATCGAGGTGGCCCGCTTCTGTGCACCACACGGCAGGCGCCCACGCCGTACGGCCGCGCTGGCCGCGGCCGTGGCGATGACGGCAGGGTCTGCGGTGCTGCTCACCGCACCGGCCGCACATGCCGAGGTCGTCGACGTCAACTACCAGTGCAAGACGCCGATCGGTAACAAGGGCGCGGTGTCGCCCATCGACATCAAGTCCACCCCCAGCGGCAGTGCCTACAAGCTGGTCATGTCCTTCCAGAAGGGCGTTTCCTCCAGCCCCGTCGAACTGGGCAAGGGCGCCATGAAACCGAGCGCGCTGATCAAGCTCGGCGGCGCGGACAGCGGTACGGTGCCGGTCGCCGGGCCGCCCAACGACAAGGCGATACCGGCCAATACCCCCATCAAGATCAGCGACTTGAGCGGGACGTACACCCCCAAGGCCGGCGGCAAGGTCACCTTCACGGCCTCCACCCTCACCATCAAGGCCCTGGGCACCACGACCACCTGCACCCCCAGCAACAACCCCAAGCCCTCGCTCTCCCTGGACGTCAAGGGCTCCGGCGGCTCGGGCGGCTCCTCGGGCAGCACCGGCGGGTCGGCCCCGGGCGGCTCCTCCGGCGGCCAGCTGCCGCAGACCGGGCCCGCGGACTCCGCGATCGCGCTGGGCACCCTCGGCGGCACGGTCCTGCTGGCCGGGGCGGCCGGTGGGCTGTGGCTCACCCGGCGCAGCCGGCGGGCGTGACGCGGGGCGCGCACCGGCCCTCCGTACGAGCACCAGCACCAGCACCAGCACCAGCACGAGTACGCGCACGAGCCTGAGCCTGAGCACCAGGAGCCGCCGATGCCGTTCCGTACCCGCGCAGCGGTCTGCGGTGGGGTCCTTGCGACCGCCGCCGCACTGCTGTGCCCCGCCACGGCCGTGGCCCGGCCCGCCGCACCGGGGTGGTCCGCCGCGCCCGCGCCGGGCGGCGGGGCCCGGCCGAGCGCGCAGGACCGCCCGTACTTCTATCTGGAGGGCGCTCCCGGCACCGTCATGACCGACCGGCTCGCCCTCAGCAATCCCTCCGGCCGGGCCGTGACCGTACGGCTGCGCGGCTCCGGCATCGGCTCCTGGCTCGCGCTCACCACGAAGGAGGTGACGATCCCGCCGCGTACGCGCGCAGGCGTGCCCTTCACGGTGACCGTGCCGCGCACGGCGGCCCCCGGCAACCACCCCGGCACGATCCTCGCGACCAGCGGCGGCACGACGGGCAAGCGGGCCCGGGTGCCGGTGCACCTCCGGGTGACCGGGCCGGAGCTGACCGCGCTGACCGTCGAGAACGTGTCGGTGACAGGGAGCGGGGAATCGGCCGTCGTCCGGTACGCACTCGTCAACCGTGGAAACACCGCGCTCCGGCCGCGGGTTGCCGTCCGCGCCGAGGGGATCTTCGGCGAGGCCCTGCGCCGGGCCGCCCACACCCTCCCGCGGGAGCTGCGGCCCGGTCAGCGCATCGATCTCAGCGAAAAATGGCCGGATCCGCCCGGTCTGGATTCGGTCGACGTACGGGTGACGGCGACGGCGCAGGGCGGGGCCCGCGGGTCGGCGACGGCGACGTACACGGCGGTTCCGTGGGCCGGGGTCGCGGGAGCGGTCCTCGTCCTGGTGGCGGGGGCGGGCGGCTGGGTGCTCGTACGGAAGCGGCGTACGGGGCGGGATGGCGGAGGGGACGCGGGCGCGCAGGAGCCGGGTGGCGGGAGCCCGGACGGGAGCGGTCGGGCGGCAGTCCAGGAGCGGCAACTGGCGAGTGCGGGGTCGGGAGGCCCGACGAGATCGGGAACGGGCACGGGCAGGGGAACAGGCACGGGATCGGTGCCGGGATCAGGAGTGCGCACGTGAACGGCGAGACGGATACGGCTACGGCCCCCACCACCAAGACCCCCACCCCCACCCTCACCACCCCCACCCTCACCACACCCACCCCTCTGCGCCGGGCCGCGGCCGCGCTCACCCTCTGCTGCGCCCTCGCGCTGACCCTGCTCGCCACCGCCACCGCCACCGCGACCGCCGCCACCACACCCGCATCCGCATCCGCGCAGACCGCAGCCGACCGTCACCCCTCCGTGCACCTCTCCAAGAAGGAGGCGGGCAAGGGCGGCACCCTCACCGTGACCGGCCGCGGCTGGCGGGCGAAGGCGCTGCTCACGCTGCTGATCTGCGGGCAGAACATGATCGGCGGGACCAATGCCTGCGCCAACGGGGACGGGCGGGCCGTCACCACCGATGCGCACGGCGCCTTCCGCAAGAGCCTGCCGGTCGCGGAGCCGCCCAAGCCCTGCCCCTGCGTGGTGCATGTGGCTACGGTGACCGGTTCGGCGGCCGCCGCCGATGCCGCGTTCAAGGTGGCGGGCCACCCCGTCGCGCCGCTGCCCAAGGAGAGCACCGGCGGACGGCTGACCGTCCTCGCGGCGCCCCGGCTGGCCGGCAGCAGCGGACTGCTGACCTGGTTCGGGGCGCCGCCGCAGCGCGACCTGATCGTCACCGTCGGCAATCTCGGCTCGGCGCCGGCCAAGAACCCGGTCTTCCAGGTGGGCACCTCGCACGGCGTCTTCGCGCCCACATGGGAGGACCAGCAGTGGCGGGGGACCGTACCCGCCGGAAAGAAAGCCGAGGTCAGGCTGCCGGTGGAGCTGGCCGCCGGGGCGCACGGCGACTATCTGGTCTCCCTCAAGTACGGCGGCAGGGTCCTGGTCGAGCAGCCGTGGGGGGTGGGCCGGCCCTGGGGCGTGACGTTGTTCTGGGTGCTGCTGTGCCTGGTGATCCCGACGGCGGTGTTCCGTATCGGGATGGCGATCGTGGACCGCGTACGCCCGCGCCGGCCGGCCGCCGCCACCCACCGACGGCGCCGCACCGCACACCAACGAAGCGTGGCCAGGGGCGTCGGCGAGAGTGCCGCGCTGCCGTGGTTCACCCCGGACACCGCACCGTCCACCACCACATCAACCGAACGACCCACGTCGAAAGGTTCCGCGTGATGACGCTGATGAGGCTGATGAGACAACGGAGGAGGGCGGGTGTGGCTTCGGTGGCCGCGCTGGTGCTCTCGGGTGCGGGCGTCCTGGCCGTGGCCGGTCCTGCCCAGGCGGCGGAGGTGTCGTACAAGACGGAGTGTCTGCCGCCGCCGATATCCGGGCTGCCGCCGATCGAGGGCACCACGAAGGTGGCGGTCAGCGCGCCCGCGACCGCCAAGGTCGGCGACGAGATCGAGGTGGTCCTCAAGACCATCGAAGGGGCCTCCAAGAACCCCGACATCCTCGACCTCGGGGAGAACACCGTCCAGCCGACCGGCACGATCAAGGTGGCCGGGGCACAGACCGGCGATCTGCCGATGGAGGGGCCGCGGCAGAATCCGCCGATCCCCAAGGGCAGCCCGATGAAGCTGTCCGACATGAAGGGCAAGCTGAAGCTGGAGAAGCCGGGTGAGGTGACCCTGACGCCCGGCTTCTACAACATCAACGTCAACAAGCCCATCTCGACGGACACCAAGTGCTCGCCCAAGGAGGAGGTCCAACCCGCGGTCACGATCAAGGTGACGGCCGGCGGGGGCGACTCCGGTGGCACGTCGAGCGGTGGCACGTCCAGCGCCGGCACGTCCAGCGGTGGCACGTCGGCCGGGACCAGCGGTGGCTCCACGGACGGCGGCAGTTCCGCCGGTACGACCTCCGGGGGCTCCGGCGGCTCCGGGGGCGACCCCGACGGCACCGCCTACCAGGGCAAGGAAGTGAAGGTCCCGTACGCCTGCAAGACGCCCATCGGGGACAAGAAGGCGACCTCGCCGGTGCAGATCAACGCCGTGAAGAAGGGCGGCAGTTACGACCTCACGGTGAAGTTCAAGAAGTCCGTGATGGACAGCCCGGCGGACATCCCCAAGGACTCGGTCAAGCCGTCGATGGACGTCAAGGTGGGCGGCGCGGACAAGGGATCGGTCAAGGCGGAGGGCCCGACCAACGCCGAACCCATCAAGTCGGGCGATCCGATCGAGATCCCCGACCTCAAGGGCACCTACAAGCCGGGCGCCACCGGCAAGGCGACACTGACGCCGGGCGTGCTCACCGTCAACGCCCTGGGGACGACCACGACCTGCACCCCGGAGAAGGACCCCGGCCCCTCGCTCACGCTGGACACCTCGGCGCAGCAGGGCGGGACGACCGGCGGGACATCCAGCGGTTCGGCGGGCGGTTCGGCAGGCGGTTCGGCGGGCGGCACGGCCGGACCCGCCACGGCCTCCGGCGGGAGCGGCAGCGCCGGCGGCCTCGCCGAGACCGGCGCCGAAGACCACGGCAGCCTGACGGCCCTCGGGCTCATCGCCGGCACCGTCATCCTGCTCGGTGGCGCGGTCTTCACCTTCACCCCGTGGCGGCGGCTGCGCCGCTAGGCCAGGGGCACCGAAAAGGCCCGGTACGCAACGGCGTACCGGGCCCTTCCATGGCTGCGGGTCGCGTCAGCGGACGTCGCCCATGAGCGCGACGATCTTCTTGCGGCTGATCCAGATCACGGCACCGGCCAGCACCGCAATCCCGGCCTCGACGGCCAGCACCGGCGGACCGCTCAGGTCCGCGCCGCCGATGGAGAGCAGCGTGACGATGCAGTCGCCCGCGGTGACGGCCAGGAACCACACGCCCATCATCTGGCTCGCGTACTTCTGCGGCGCCATCTTGGTGGTCACCGACAGGCCGACCGGGGACAGGCACAGCTCGCCGATGGTCTGGATCATGTAGATGGAGAGCAGCCACATCGGGCCGACCTTCGTACCGTCCGAGGCCATCAGCATCGGGACGATGAAGACGAAGAACGAGGCGCCGATGAAGAACATCGCCATCGAGAACTTCACCGTGGTGCTCGGCTCGCGGTCGCGGTCGCGGCGCCCCAGCCACAGCCACAGCCAGGCGAAGACCGGGGCGAGGGCCATGACCCACAGCGGGTTCACGGACTGGAACCACGAGGACGGGAAGCTCAGCCCGAAGACCTCGCCGTTCGTCTTCTTCTCCGCGAAGACGGACATCGTCGAGCCCGCCTGGTCGAAGATCATCCAGAACACCGCGGCGGCCACGAAGAACCAGATGTAGCCGCTGACCTTGGTCTGCTCGGTGTCGGTCAGCTCCTTGTCGCGCTTGATGCGCGCCAGGACCGTGATCGGAATGACCAGGCCGAGCAGGGCGAGCGGGATCAGCGCCCAGTTGAGGGTGAAGTGACCGGTGAAGCCGACGATGCCGTAGAAGACCGCGGCGACGGCGAGCCAGATCAGGCCCTTGCGCAGCCACATGGCGCGCTCCTCCGCCTGCAGCGGGGTCGGCACGACGCTGGACTGGGGGCTGAGGTGGCGGGTGCCGATCAGGAACGTCACCAGGCCCAGGGCCATACCGAGCGCGGCGAGCCCGAAGCCCAGGTGCCAGTTGACGCTCTGGCCGACGGTGCCAATGACCAGCGGCGCCGCGAAGGCACCGATGTTGATGCCCATGTAGAAGATGGTGAAGCCGCCGTCCCGGCGCGGGTCCTGGGGCCCGTCGTAGAGGTGGCCGACCATCGTCGACATGTTGGACTTCAGCAGGCCCGAGCCCATCGCGACCAGGGCCAGACCCGCGAAGAACCCGGCCTGACCGGGTATGGCCAGCGTCAGGTGGCCGGCCATGATGACACCCGCCGCGATGGCGACGCTCTTCCGCGGCCCCCAGACGCGGTCGCCGATCCAGCCGCCGGGCATGGCCAGCAGATAGACCATCGCCACATAGACGGAGTAGATGGCCGAGGCGGTGGCCGCATTCATGGCCAGACCGCCGCCCAGGGCGCCCTTTTCGGCGTCCGGGCCGCCGGAGATCAGATAGACGACGAGCAGGGCGCGCATGCCGTAATAGCTGAAGCGCTCCCACATCTCGGTCAGGAAGAGAGGGGCCAGTCCGCGGGGGTGGCCGAAGAAGGTCTTGCCGCCGTTTGCAGGGGTTCCCTGCTGGGCAGCGCCCTTCGTAAGGCTGGACGCCATGAAGGTTCCTTGGTCTGCTCGGGACGCGCTCGGTGACCGTTACGCGCCCTTGTGGGGGTTGACCGGCACCGGCGTAGACATACCCACCCCACGTCCGGGGGTCCGGCACCGTACGGAACGGCACCGGCAGGAAGGTCTTACACCGGGATCCACGCCCCCCGAGCTGTTCGCGCGGTGGACCCGGTCTTCAGGTCAGTCACTGTGTACCGGGGCTGGTGGGTTCCAGCTCCGCACACAACAGGGACCGATGACACCAGATGAGCGTCAGCGGCCCGGAGGTTGTGCAGTGGACGTCCCGACACCTTACGTCTCGTTCCGCCACCATTGGGAGCGGTGAGAGAACGCTCACACTGCTGCCGGGAACTGTTTGGCGCGGCACTCGCCGAGGGTGTGCAGCTCAGCGCCCCGGCCCGCGCGGCAGCGGCCGGTCGTTGTCCGCCCGTGCTTGTCCGCCCCTGCCTCCCCATACCTCGGACTACCATCGGCGCATGACCCGTGTACTGCTCGCCGAGGATGACGCATCCATCTCGGAGCCGCTCGCCCGCGCACTGCGCCGCGAGGGTTACGAAGTCGAGGTGCGCGAGGACGGCCCCACGGCGCTCGACGCCGGTTTCCAGGGCAATATCGACCTCGTCGTCCTGGACCTGGGACTGCCCGGCATGGACGGCCTCGAGGTCGCCCGCCGGCTGCGCAACGAAGGCCACTCCTTCCCGATCCTGGTGCTGACCGCGCGCGCCGACGAGGTGGACACCGTCGTCGGCCTGGACGCCGGCGCCGACGACTACGTCACCAAGCCCTTCCGGCTCGCCGAACTCCTCGCCCGGGTACGGGCCCTGCTGCGCCGCGGCTCCACCGCCGAGCCCCAGCAGCCGCCCGCCACCCACGGTGTACGGATCGATGTGGAGTCGCACCGGGCATGGATGGGCGACGACGAACTCCAGCTGACGGCAAAGGAGTTCGACCTGCTGCGGGTCCTGGTGCGCGACGCCGGCCGGGTCGTCACCCGCGACCAGCTGATGCGCGAGGTCTGGGACACCACCTGGTGGTCGTCCACCAAGACGCTCGACATGCACATCTCCTGGCTGCGCAAGAAGCTCGGTGACGATGCCGCCAACCCCCGCTACATCGCCACCGTCCGCGGTGTCGGGTTCCGATTCGAAAAAAGCTGAAAGAGCCAGGAGCCTGTGCGCCGTCGCCTGATCAACTCCACGCTCGCCGTGGTGCTCGTCGTCATCGCAGTCTTCGGCGTCTCGCTCGTGATCGTCGAGACCCGCACCATTGAGGCGGGGGCGCAGGAGAGTGTGGCGTCCGAGGCGGTCCGGCTGGTGGGGATAGTGGAGAGCCGGCTGGGCAGCGGCGAGAAGATCACCCCGGAGATCCTCTCCGAGCAGATCACCGCCCACCGCTACGCCGAGATCCGGGTGCCGGGCCGGCCCGAACCGCTCGAGGTCGGCAAGCGCCCGACGGGCGATGTGATCGAGTCGGAGGTCAAGGGCGAGCGCGGCGAGGCCGTCATGGTCCAGGAGTCCCGCTCCACGGTCACCGAGGAGATCGGCCGGACGCTGCTGGTCATCCTGGCCGTCGCGCTGCTGGCGATCGTCGCCGCCGTCATCCTGGCCGTCCGCCAGGCCCGTCGGCTGACCGCACCGCTCACCGACCTCGCCGAGACCGCGGAGCGGCTGGGCTCCGGCGACCCGCGCCCGCGCCACCGCCGCTACGGCGTCCAGGAACTCGACCGGGTCGCCGATGTGCTGGACGCCAGCGCCGAACGCATCGCCCGGATGCTGACCGCCGAACGCCGGCTCGCCGCCGACGCCTCCCACCAGCTGCGTACGCCGCTGACCGCGCTGTCCATGCGGCTGGAGGAGATCACCGTCACCGACGAACCGGACACCGTCAAGGAAGAGGCCACCATCGCGCTGGCCCAGGTGGAGCGGCTGACCGATGTCGTCCAGCGGCTGCTGACCAATTCCCGTGACCCGCGCACCGGCTCGGCGGTCGCCTTCGACCTGGACGAGGTGGTCAAGCAGCAGGTCGAGGAGTGGCGGCCGGCCTACCGCAGCGCCGGGCGGGCCATCGTCCGCTCCGGCAAGAAGGGGCTGCGGGCCGTGGGCACGCCGGGCGCGGTCGCCCAGGTGCTGGCCACGCTGATCGAGAACTCCCTGATGCACGGCGCCGGAACGGTCGCCCTGCGCACCCGCGTCACCGGCAACCAGGCGGTCGTCGAGGTCACCGACGCCGGTCCCGGGGTCCCGCCGGACCTCGGCTCGCGGGTCTTCGAACGGACCGTCTCCGGCCGCAACTCCACCGGCCTGGGCCTCGCCGTCGCCCGCGATCTGGCCGAGGCGGACGGCGGCCGACTGGAGCTGCTGCAGCAGCATCCGCCGGTGTTCGCGCTGTTCCTGGCGCGGGAGGCCGAGACCGCGGAGGAGTGACGCGACCGCCGGGCGGTGACGCGACCGCCGGGCGGTGACGCGACCGCCGGGCGGTGACGCGACCGCCGGGCGGTGACGCGACCGCCGGGCGGTGCGGCGTACGGCGCTACGTGCGGGAGCCGGTGCGGGCCCGCGCAGGGCTCTGTGTGCCCTCGGCGCCCTCGGCCAGGAACGACTCGGCGGTCTCCACGGCTTCCCGGGCGGGCAGCGCCCGGAACACCCAGGTGCGGTACGACCAGAAGCGGAAGAGCGTCGCGATGCCGATCCCGACGAACTTGAAGATGTTGCTCTGCAGCGGGCTGTCCCAGTCGAACCCGTACGTCGCGGCGTAGAGCACACCGTTCTCGATGATCAGGCCGACCACGCTGAACAGCAGGAAGAGCGTGAGTTCCTTGGTGCGGCCCCGCTTGTCCCGGTCACGGTAGGTGAAGTAGCGGTAGCCGAGGTAGTTGGTGCCGGTGGCCACGACCGTCGCCACGATGCTGGCCCGTACGACGGGGATCTCGGTCAGCTGCCGTACGAGGTTGAACACCACGAAGTTCACGACGACGCCCGCGCCGCCGACCGCACCGAACTTCACCACTTCGCGGGTGAGCGCCTCCAGCCTCGACCGCAGCCCGCTCCGTTCACTCATGGTGATCGTTCAGCTCCCGTCGTGGGCGGATGTCCGCGGCCGTCAACCCTGGCACGCCCCTTCATGCTAACCACGGGGGCGGAAGTGGCGCCCGGTCCCCGGCAATTCCGGCCGGTCAGCCGACGGTGACCCGGAAATTGAGGCTCCGGGCGCCGTTCTCGTCGGCCGCCCCGGCGGCGCACCGCCGGCAGCGCAGCAGCCGCAGGTCCGTACGGCCGGCGCCGACCGCCGCGAAGTCGAAGTAGCGGGAGCCGCCCTTGCCGGACGGCGGCGGCCCGTCCCCTTCGAGATGGTTCCCGGTGGCCTCCAGGACGGCCGGATCGGGACGCGGGGCGGCGATGATCCAGTGGAAGCCGTCGGTGCGGTCGTCCGCGACCCTGATCTCGAAGTGATCTCCGGCACCGACGGATATCTCGGCGCTGCCGGCGTCGTAGACCTTCGGCCCGGACAGCTGGCTGATCACCGAGGAGACGGCGATCAGCAGCGCGGCGATCGCGACGACGGTCACCAGCAGTCTGCCCTTTGCTATGCCACCGGTCCCCATCCGGATTCTCCTTCGCCCTCGAACGTTCGCATTCGGAGGATCATCCAAGCACGGGTCGGGGCAGCATGGATGTGCGGATACCCTGGGGAGCGTGACGTTCCCGGTAGTCGGCATGGTCGGCGGCGGTCAGCTCGCCCGTATGACCCACGAGGCGGGTATCCCCCTCGGCATCAAGTTCAAGCTCCTCAGCGACACCCCGCAGGACTCGGCGGCCCAGGTGGTGAGCGATGTCGTCATCGGCGACTACCGCGACCTGGAGACGCTGCGCGCCTTCGCCCGTGGCTGTGATGTGATCACGTTCGATCACGAGCACGTCCCCACCGAGCATTTGCGGGCCCTGGAGGCCGACGGCATCCCCGTCCGGCCCGGCCCCGAGGCGCTGGTGCACGCCCAGGACAAGGGGGTGATGCGCGCGAAGCTGGACGCGATCGGCGCGCCCTGTCCGCGGCATCGCCTCGTCTCCGATCCCGAGGACGTGGCGCGTTTCGCGGCCGAGGGCGACGGCTTTCCGGTGATCCTCAAGACCGTCCGCGGGGGGTATGACGGCAAGGGAGTCTGGTTCGTGCGATCCTCCAAGGAGGCCGCCGAACCGTTCCGTGCCGGAGTGCCCGTTCTGGCCGAAGAGAAGGTCAACTTTGTCCGGGAACTGGCCGCCAACATCGTCCGCTCCCCGCACGGCCAGGCCGTCGCCTACCCGGTCGTGGAGTCCATCCAGGTCGACGGTGTCTGCGACACCGTGATCGCCCCGGCACCCGGTCTGGACCCCGAGCTGGCTGGCCGGGCCCAGGAGCTGGCGCTGCGCATCGGCAAGGAGCTGGACGTCGTCGGCCACCTCGCCGTCGAGCTCTTCGAGACCGCCGACGGCCGCATCCTGGTCAACGAGCTCGCGATGCGCCCGCACAACTCCGGCCACTGGACCCAGGACGGCGCGATCACCTCGCAGTTCGCCAACCACGTCCGCGCCGTGCTCGACCTCCCGCTGGGTGATCCGCGCCCGCGCGCCACCTGGACGGTGATGGCCAATGTCCTCGGCGGCGACTATCCCGACATGTATGCGGCGTATCTGCATTGCATGGCGCGCGATCCGCAGCTGAAGATCCATATGTACGGAAAGGACGTGAAGCCCGGCCGCAAGGTCGGCCACGTCAACACCTACGGCGACGACCTGGCCGACGTGCGCGAGCGCGCCGCGCACGCCGCCGGCTATCTGCGAGGAACAATTACCGAATGACCTCCAGTACTTCCGGGGCCGGCGCCCCCGTCATCGGCATCGTCATGGGCTCCGACTCCGACTGGCCCGTCATGGAGGCCGCCGCCCAGGTCCTCGCCGAGTTCGAGATCCCCTACGAGGTCGATGTCGTCTCGGCGCACCGCATGCCGCGCGAAATGATCGCCTACGGCGAGGACGCCGCCGGGCGCGGCCTCAAGGCGATCATCGCGGGCGCCGGGGGAGCCGCCCACCTGCCGGGGATGCTCGCCTCGGTCACCCCGCTCCCGGTCATCGGCGTCCCCGTCCCGCTCAAGTACCTCGACGGCATGGACTCCCTCCTGTCCATCGTGCAGATGCCCGCCGGGGTGCCGGTCGCCACCGTCTCGGTCGGCGGTGCCCGGAACGCCGGGCTGCTCGCCGCCCGTATCCTTGCCGCCCACGACCCCGAACTCCTTTCCCGTATGCGGGAGTTCCAGCAGGAGCTGAACGACCAGGCCACCGAGAAGGGCAAGCGGCTGCGCAACAAGGTCGCGACCCCCAACGGCTTCGGCTTCGGCGGCGGCAAGTGAGCGAGCGCAGCGAGGGAACAATCGAGAGGTGCGCGCCGCGCGCATGCAAGGCCGAGCGTTGCGAGGTATCGGCATGAGCGACTCCCAGGACGCCGCACGGGACCTGCTCGCCCGCTGGCCGGTCGTCGACGGCCACAATGACCTGCCCTGGGCCCTGCGCGAGCAGGTCCGCTACGACCTCGACCGGCGCAATATCGCCGCCGACCAGTCCGCGTTCCTGCACACCGACATCCCGCGGCTGCGCGCCGGCGGCGTCGGCGCGCAGTTCTGGTCCGTCTATGTCCGGGCCGGCTACGCGGGCGACCACGCGGTCAGCGCCACCCTCGAACAGATCGACGGGGTGCGGCAGTTGATCGCCCGCTACCCCGACGACCTGCGGGCGGCCCTGACCTCCGGCGACATGGAGGCGGCCCGCGCGGAGGGCCGGATCGCGTCCCTGATGGGCGCCGAGGGCGGCCACTCCATCAACAACTCCCTGGCCACGCTGCGCGCGCTGTACGAACTGGGGGTGCGCTATCTGACGCTCACCCACAACAGCTCGCTGGCGTGGGCCGACTCGGCGACCGACGAGCCGCGTGCCGGCGGCCTGAGCGCCTTCGGCGAGGAGGTCGTCCGCGAGATGAACCGCCTCGGCATGCTCGTCGACCTCTCGCACGTCGCCGCCGAGACCATGCGCGACGCGCTCCGGGTCAGCCGCGCGCCGGTGATCTTCTCGCACTCCTCCGCGCGCGCCGTCTGCGACCATCCGCGCAACATCCCCGATGACGTCCTGGACCGGCTGCCCGCCAACGGCGGCATCGCGATGGCCACCTTCGTCCCGAAGTTCGTGCTGCCCGCGGCCATCGAATGGACGCTGCGCGCCGACGAGAACATGCAGGCCCACGGGCTGGACCACCTCGACACCACCGAGGCCGCCATGGCGGTCCAGCGGGCCTTCGAAGCCGCCAACCCGCGGCCGATGGCCACCGCGGCCACCATCGCCGACCACCTCGACCACATGCGCGAGGTCGCGGGCATCGATCACCTCGGTATCGGCGGCGACTTCGACGGCACCGCCTTCACCCCGGCCGACCTGGCCGATGTCGCGGGCTACCCGAACCTGATCGCCGAGCTGCTGGACCGTAAGTGGTCCGAGGCCGACCTCGCCAAGCTCACCTGGCAGAACGCGGTCCGCACGCTGCGCGTCGCCGAGGACGTGGCACGCGAGGAGCAGGCCCGGCGCGGCCCGTCCAACGCCACGATCGAGCAGCTGGACGGCTGAGGCGCGACGGCCCCCACGGCAGGGCTGCGGTAACCCGTACGGACCGCTCATCGCGAACCGTACGGGGCCGCGTGCGACGGTGGCGTCAGCACCGCCTCACCGAGCGCTGAGCGCGCCCCTCCATCTAGGAAGCACGCCATGGCCGATCTCGCCCCTGCCGAGCTGACCGACCCCACCGGCCTCCCGGAGATATCCGAGGTCGAGGACCCCGACGGGTTCCTCGAACCGGAGGCCGACGGCGCCCCTGAGGCCGACGGCCCGCTGCCGCTCAATCTGCGCGGCCCGCTCGCCCGGGCCCGCGCCCTGCTCGCCGCGCACCCCGTCGTCGACGGCTGCAACGGCCTCCCCTGGCGCTGCGGCAGCGCACCGGCCACGATCTGACCCCCGGCCACCGCTTCGACCTCGACTACGGCGAGACCGGTGTCCGCACGGACATACCGCGGCTGCGGGCCGGCGGCGTCGGCGGCCAGTTCTGGTCCCTCCAGGTGCCGGCCGAGCTGGCCGGCGAGGCGGCTCTGGCCGCGACGCTCGAGCAGATCGACTTCGTCCACGCCCTGGTCCGCACCTACCCCGAGGCACTGCACCTCGCGCTCTCCGCGGACGATATGACCGAGGCCCGCAACCACGGCCGGATCGCCTCGCTCCTCGGCTCCGCCGGCGGCCATGCCATCGACAGCTCGCTGGGCGTCCTGCGCTCCTTCTACCGGCTGGGAGTGCGGTCCCTTTCTCTCACCACCGACCGCAACACCCCCTGGGCGGACTCCGCCACCGACGAGCCGAGGGCCGGCGGACTGACGGTGTTCGGCGAGGAGGTGGTCCGCGAGATGAACCGCCTCGGCATGCTCATCGACCTGTCCCGGTCCTCCGCCGACACCATGCGGCACACCCTCACGATCTCCAGGTCCCCGGTGATCTGGTGCCACACGGCGGCCCGTACGGTCACCGGCCACGTCCGCAACGTCCCCGACGAGGTGCTCCACCTCCTGCCCCGCAACGGCGGCGTCTGCATGGTCACCTTCACACCGGAACACCTCACCTACGGCAGCGCCCCCGCCTCCGTACAGGACATCGCCGACCACCTCGACCACATCCGGACGGTGGCCGGCCCCGACCACATCGGCATCGGCGCCGGCTTCGACACCGATCCGGCCAGCACCCACCGCAGCCCGGTGCCCGATGCCGCGGGCTATCCGCTGCTGATCGCCGAACTCGTCGACCGTGGCTGGTCGTTCCGCGATCTGGCCGCGCTGACCTGGGGAAATGCGCTACGGGCGGTGCGCGGCGCGGAGTTGTTCGCGCGCTCGGTGCGGGGCCGCCGGGTCCCGTCCACCGCGACCATCGAGCGGCTGGACGGGGCGCGGGTGTAGGCGCCGGGGGAAGGCCGGACGAAGCGGACCGCGGTCCGGAGCCCACTCCAGGTACGGGCTCACTTCATGCACAAGCAGAACGGGTGCCCCGCCGGATCCAGATAGACCCGGAAGTCCCGCTCGCCGTCATCGGGCCGGACCAGCTTCGCGCCCAGCCGGATGACCTTGGCCTCGGCCTCGTCGATGTCCGCGGTCCGTACGTCGAAGTCGAGGTGCAGCTGCTGCGGCTGCTCCTGGCCGGGCCAGCTTGGCGGCCGGTAGCCGCCGTCCACCCGCTGGAAGGCGAGCGTACGGCCGGCGGGTCCGAGGACCTCGACCCACTCGTCGTCCTCCGCGCCCTCGACCTGCCAGCCGAGCATCTCGGCGTAGAAGGCGGCGAGCGCCCGCGGGTCGGGACAGTCCAGCACCGTGACGCCGAGATCGATCAGAGCCATGGCGTTACCTCCTCATCACGTTAACCGGTAACTCTTGCGTTACTGCATCATGCCGGTCTGCGGGTAACGTGACAAGGGTGGCCGACCGAACAGCTCCGGATGCCCTGCTTCTGGTGCAGGACCTGGTGAACACCCTCGACATCGAGACCGGCGAGGACGCGCTGACGGCGGAGGGCGGCGTGGCTGCCTTCCTCCGGGCGCACGACGTGCCCGAACCCGGCCTGGAAGAGGGGGAGTTGGCGTCCGTACTCGCCGGGCTCCGGGAGCTCCGGGCGGCGCTGCGCGCCGTCTGCATGGCCCATACGACCCGTACGGAGGTGGACGCCGGCACCACCCGGACCCTCGGCCGGCTGCTCGCCCGCGCGCCCCTGGTCCTGGCCGTCGGCCCGGACGGCGGCGCGGCGCTGCGCCCGGCCGGCGCGCTCGACGGCGCCGCCCGCCTCACCGCCCTGATAGCCGCCGGCATCGCCACCGCGGCCGCCGACGGCACCTGGGCCCGGCTCAAGGCCTGCGAGGCCCATGACTGCCGCTGGGTCTTCTACGACAAAAGCCCGGCCGGCCGCAGCCGCTGGTGCACCATGGCGGTCTGCGGCAGCCGGGCGAAGATGCGGACCTACCGCGCCCGACGCGCGGGGTCCTCGTCGGCGGAGCCCTCGTAGGAGAGGGTCACGCCTGCGGGCGGCCCAGCGCCCGGTACGTCCAGCCGGCCTTCCGCCACAGCTCCGGGTCGAGGGCATTGCGCCCGTCCAGAATCCGGCGCTCGGAGACCACCTCACCCAGCGCCGCCGGGTCCAGCTCGCGGAATTCGCTCCACTCCGTCAGATGCAGCACCACATCGGCGCCCCGCACCGCTTCCCGCGCGCTGTCGGCATACCCCAGCGTCGGGAACAGCCGCCGCGCGTTCTCCATCCCCTTCGGGTCGTAGACCGTCACCTGGCCGCCCTGGAGGTGGATCTGCCCCGCGACATTCAGTGCCGGCGAGTCCCGTACGTCGTCCGAGTCCGGCTTGAAGGTCGCGCCCAGTACGGCGACCCGCTTGCCCAGGAAGCCGCCGCCCACCGCGTCCCGGGCCAGCTCGACCATATGGCCGCGGCGCCGCATGTTGATGGAGTCGACCTCCCGCAGAAACGTCAGCGCCTGGTCCGCGCCCAGCTCGCCCGCGCGCGCCATGAACGCCCGGATGTCCTTGGGCAGACACCCGCCGCCGAAGCCGATACCGGCCCGCAGGAACTTCTTGCCGATCCGCTCGTCGTACCCGATGGCCTCGGCCAGCTTCACCACATCGCCGTCGGCGGCCTCGCACACCTCGGCCATGGCGTTGATGAACGAGATCTTCGTCGCCAGGAAGGAATTCGCGGACGTCTTCACCAGCTCGGCCGTCGGGAAATCCATCACCACGAACGGCGAACCCTCCCCGATGGGCGTCGCATAGACCTCCCGCAGCAGCTCCTCGGCCCGCTCGCTCGCCACGCCCGCCACGATCCGGTCGGGGTGCAGGGTGTCCTGGACGGCGAACCCCTCGCGCAGGAACTCCGGGTTCCACGCCAGCTCGGCGGCCTCCCCGGCCGGGGCCCGCTCCGCAAGCCGTACGGCGAGCCGGGCCGCGCTGCCCACCGGCACCGTCGACTTGCCGACGACGAGGGAGGGCCGGGTCAGATGCGGCGCCAGCGCATCAAAGGCGCTCTCGACGTACGACATGTCGCACGCGTACTCCCCGTGCTTCTGCGGAGTGTTCACACAGACGAAGTGCACATCGCCGAAGGCCGCGACCTCTTCGTACGAGGTCGTGAAGCGCAGCCGCCCGCTGGCCCCCTCGATCCCGTCGACATGGCGGCGCAGCAGCTCCTCCAGGCCGGGCTCGTACATCGGGACCGCGCCGCGCTGCAGCATCTCGATCTTCTCGGGCACCACATCCAGACCCAGCACCTCGAAACCCAGCTCGGCCATGGCGGCGGCATGGGTGGCACCGAGGTATCCGGTGCCGATCACGGTGATCTTGAGGGGCATGGATGCTCCAGACGCTTCCTGGGGAAAATGGTGCTGACCGAGCATAGTCGCGCCCCCTGTGGCCCACAGCGGCCGCGCACCCTCTCATCAGGCGGCTGTCGGCAACCTCACGTATCCGTAACCCCGGCGCGAGGCCTAGAATCCGATGACGTAACTGGTTACTTAACGGTAGTTAGCATCAGCTCATAGCTCACAGGGGAGTGAGAAACCTTGGCGGGAACCGCTGATTTCGATCTGTACCGGCCTTCGGAGGAGCACGACATGCTCCGCGAGTCGGTGCGTGCGCTCGCCGAGGCGAAGATCGCGCCGTTCGCCGCCGCGGTGGACGAGGAGGCGCGCTTCCCGCAGGAGGCGCTGGACGCGCTGGTCGCCAACGACCTGCACGCCGTCCATGTACCGGAGGCCTACGGCGGCGCCGGCGCCGACGCCCTGGCGACCGTCATCGTCATCGAAGAGGTCGCGCGGGTCTGCGCCTCCTCCTCTCTTATCCCGGCGGTCAACAAGCTCGGCTCGCTCCCGGTGATCCTCTCCGGCTCCGAGGAGCTGAAGAAGAAGTACCTGGGCCCGCTCGCCAAGGGCGACGCGATGTTCTCGTACTGCCTGAGCGAGCCGGACGCGGGCTCCGACGCGGCCGGCATGAAGACCAAGGCCGTGCGCGACGGCGACTTCTGGGTCCTCAACGGCGTCAAGCGCTGGATCACCAACGCCGGCGTCTCCGAGTACTACACGGTGATGGCCGTGACCGACCCCGAGAAGCGCTCGAAGGGCATCTCCGCCTTCGTCGTCGAGAAGTCGGACGAGGGCGTCTCCTTCGGCGCCCCCGAGAAGAAGCTCGGCATCAAGGGCTCGCCGACCCGCGAGGTCTACCTCGACAACGTCCGCATCCCGGCCGACCGCATGATCGGCGCCGAGGGCACCGGCTTCGCCACCGCCATGAAGACCCTGGACCACACCCGCATCACCATCGCGGCCCAGGCGCTCGGCATCGCCCAGGGCGCCCTGGACTACGCCAAGGGCTACGTCCAGGAGCGCAAGCAGTTCGGCAAGCCGATCGGTGACTTCCAGGGCGTGCAGTTCATGCTCGCCGACATGGCCATGAAGGTGGAGGCGGCCCGCCAGCTCACCTACGCCGCGGCCGCCAAGTCCGAGCGCATCTCGGCCGGCGGCAAGGACGAGGACCTCACCTTCTTCGGCGCCGCTGCCAAGTGCTACGCCTCCGACGCCGCCATGGAGGTCACCACGGACGCCGTCCAGCTCCTCGGCGGCTACGGCTACACCCGCGACTACCCGGTCGAGCGGATGATGCGCGACGCCAAGATCACGCAGATTTATGAAGGCACGAATCAGGTGCAGCGGATCGTGATGGCGAGGAACCTGCCGTAGCAGGCAGGCACCGGAACGCCGAAAGGGGCCCGTACCGCGCATGCGGTACGGGCCCCTTTGTCCTGCTCGGCAGCGGGTCGGTCAGCGGTTACCGGTCGTCGCTGACCGTGACCTTCTCATCGTTGTTCAGCTGCTGCACCAGCTGCTGCAGCCTGGTCTTGTCCCAGACCAGGTTGCCGCCGTTGGAGCCGGAGACCGGCATGTTCATCGACTTGCCCTCGCCGCCCGTGACGTCCTTCATGGCGAAGAACATCTGGCCCAGGTCCCACAGGCTCATGTCCTTGTCGACGATGAGCGTGTCCAGGCCGGCGCTCATGGTCGGGTAGAGCTTGAAGGGGTTGAGGACGGTGCCGGGGGTGGCGGTCTGGGAGGCGAGAGTGGCCAGGAACTTCTGCTGGTTCTTCGTACGGTCCAGGTCACTGCCCGCGAAGGCGTGCCGGGTGCGGACGAAGGCGAGGGCCTGCTGGCCGTTGAGGGTCTGCTTGCCCGCCGGGAAGTCGGCGCCCGACCACTTGTCCTTGAACGCCTTGGGGATGTCCATCTCCACGCCGCCGATGGCGTCCACGATGCCGGCGAAGCCGGCGAAGCCGATCTCGACGTAGTGGTCGATGTGCAGCTTGGTGTTGGACTCGACGGTCCGCACCAGCAGCTCGGGGCCGTCCTCGGCGTAGGCCGCGTTCAGCTTGGTGTGCCGGCCGGTGCCCGGGTACTTCTTGCCGGAGTCCGAGCCGACGAAGGTCGGTATCTCCACGTCCGAGTCACGCGGCAGCGAGATCAGTGTCGGGCCGTTGGAGCCGTCGTGCAGGATCATCATGGAGTCGGTGCGCTTGCCGTCCGCGGAGCCGGTGTGCAGCTTCTTCTTCTCCGCCGCCGACATGCCCTCGCGGCTGTCCGAGCCCACGATCAGGTAGTTCGTGCCGTCACCGGTCTCCGGCCGGTCGATGACCTTGCTCAGGTCGACCTTGCGGCGGAGCTTGCCGTCCGCCCAGAAGTACGTGGCGACGGAGGTGACGGCCAGCACCACGACCAGCGTCAGGACGGTCCACTTGATACGGCGGCCCCAGTTGGGGCGCGGCCGGGCGCCGCCACGGTCGTACGGGCCGTCGTCATAGCCGTCGCCGTCGCCGCCGCGGCCACCGCCCCCGCCGCCGTAGACCTGGCCGGTGTTGTAGCCGTCGTCGTATCCGTCGTAGTCGTCGTAGCCCTGGGACTGCTGGGGTACGGAGCCGCGGCGCGGGGACATCTGCGGGGGCAGCGGGGGTTCACTCCGGGGGTAGCCGGACCCTGCGTCGCGCCGCACCTGCCGCATGGCACGCGCGCCCTCCGGATCGGCGCTGCCGCTGCCGCGTCCGTACCGGTTGCCGCTCTGGTCCCCGGACCACCCACTGGGCCACTCATTCATACCCGGCAGTGTGCACGCCAAGAGGGACCGCCCAATAGAGCAGGTGCCGGATCGGGCCAGGGCTGTTGCAGACCTGATGCAAAGCGACGAGGCCCTTCCGGCCCATACCGCACGGGGCCGTGACCATTCAGGCGCGGCTCATGGAAGCAGCCATTCCGGATAGTTTCCGGCGGGGGCAGGGAGACGAGCGTCACGTAGGGAGACAGTCGTCACGAGACGGCCGTCACCTGGCGGGCGACGCCGGTGGGCGCCCGCTTAGGCTGGCCCCATGACCGAACTCGTCACCAACAGCCAGGAGGGCGAGCTCGACGGCAAGCCCACCTCCGTCTCCCGTACGACGCTGTCGCACATCATGACCGCGTCCGACACCAATCTCCTCGGGACGGTGCACGGTGGCGTGATCATGAAACTGGTCGACGATGCGGCGGGCGCGGTGGCCGGCCGGCACTCCGGCGGCCCCGCGGTGACGGCCTCGATGGACGAGATGGCCTTTCTCGAGCCGGTGCGGGTGGGAGACCTGGTGCACGTGAAGGCGCAGGTGAACTGGACCGGCCGGTCCTCCATGGAGGTCGGCGTGCGGGTCCTGGCCGAGCGCTGGAACGAATCCACCCCGGCCCAGCAGGTCGGCTCCGCCTACCTCGTCTTCGCCGCCGTCGACGCCCACGGCAAACCGCGCCGGGTGCCGCCGGTCCTCCCCGAGACCGAGCGCGACAAGCGCCGCTGTCAGGAGGCCCAGATCCGCCGCACCCACCGGCTCGCCCGACGCCGCGCGATCATGGAACTGCGGGAGCGGCGGGCGGCGGAGGGGCTCGACGAGGTGTAGCCGCCGCCCCCGTGGTGCCCTTGCGTGAGGGTGGGGTGACGGCCAGTGTGGTCGCCGGTGGCCGTCGGCCGGCGGGTGGCACGGCGGTTTCCGTCACACCTCTGGAGTGAGCGTGGCTTCCTTCGTACTGCCCCATGCCCTGTACGGCCGGGGATCGCACAAGGTCATCGCCGTCCACGGATGGCTCGCCGACCGCGCCGCCTACGACCCCGTCCTGCCGGACCTCGACCGGGACGCCTTCCAGTACGCACTGGTCGACCTCCGCGGCTACGGCGAGGCGAAGGACGCGGCCGGCGCGTACACCACGGGCGAGGGGGCCGCCGATGTGCTGGCGCTCGCCGACCGGCTGGGCTGGGAGCGGTTCTCGGTGATCGGCCATTCGATGGGCGGCAGCGTCGCCCAGCGCGTACTGGCCGCCGCACCGCACCGCGTCCGCAGGCTCGTCGGCATCTCGCCGGTCCCCGCCTCCGGGCTGCCGATGCCGCCGGAGCAGTGGGAGCTGTTCTCCGCCGCTGCCCACAGCCCGGACAACCGGCGGGTCATCCTCGACCTCACCACCGGCGGGCGGCGCCCCGCGCCCTGGCTGGACCGGATGGTGCGCCGGTCGCTGGAGTGCAGCGACCCCAAGGCGTTCCGGGCCTGGCTGGACTCCTGGGCCGGTGAGGGCTTCGCCGCCGAGGTCGAGGGCTCGACGGTACCGGCGCTGGCGGTGACCGGGGCGCTGGATCCCGCGCTGAGCGCCGAGCTGATGCGCCGGACATGGCTGCAGTGGTACGCCACCGGCGAGCTGGTCGAACTGCCGGCGGCCGGGCACTACGCCATGGACGAGACGCCGCTGGAGCTGATCCGGGCCGTGGAGGACTTCCTGCGGGCCGACGGGGACGGCCGGGCGGCCGCTCCCGTCGACCGGCCGGAAGCCCGATGACCGTGCCGGACGTCACCGGTGTACCGGGCGTACCGGATGTGCCAGAGGTTTGGGACGTCTTCGATCCGCGCCGCTACGCCGACGGCCTGCCGCACGCCGCGTACCGGCTCCTGCGCGAGAGGCACCCGGTGGCCTGGCAGGAGGAGCCCGAGGTCCTCGGCTGGCCCGCCGGGCCCGGCTTCTGGGCGGTGACCCGGCACGCCGACGTCGTACGGGTCCTCAAGGACGCCCGCACCTTCTCCTCCCACCTGGGCGCCACCCAGATCCGCGATCCCGACCCCGCCGACCTGCCGTTCATCCGCCGCATGATGCTCAACCAGGACCCCCCGCACCACGGTCGGCTGCGCCGGCTGGTCAGCCGGGCCTTCACCCCGCGCCGCGTGGACCGCTTCGAGGCCGCAGTACGGGAGCGGGCCCGCGGCCTGCTGACGGCGGCGGTCGGGGCGGCGCGCGCCGGGGACGGGGTCTGCGACATCGTCGGCCAGGTCACGGACGACTACGCGCTGCTCAACCTCGCCGACCTGCTCGGCGTGCCGCCCGGTGAGCGGGGGCTGCTCCTGGACTGGACCCGGCGCGTCATCGGCTACCAGGACCCGGACGAAGCCGGCCCGGCCACGGCCGGCCCTCACGGGCGTCCGGCCGACCCGCGCTCTCCCGCCCTGCTCCAGGACATGTTCGCCTTCGCACGGGAGCTGGCCGCCCACAAGCGGGAGCATCCGGGCGACGACGTCATGACCGTCCTCGCGGCGGACCGCGAACTGGCCACGCCCGAGCTGGAGATGTTCTTCTTCCTGCTGACCATCGCGGGCAACGACACCGTACGCAGCGCGGCCCCCGGCGGCCTGCTGGCACTGGCCCGGCACCCGGACGCCTACCGCGCGCTGCGCACCGGGGCCGTGCCGACGGCGGACTGCGTGGAGGAGCTGCTGCGCTGGCATCCGCCGGTGCTCAGCTTCCGACGGACCGCCGCCTGCGACACCGAACTGGCCGGCCGCCCGATACACGCCGGCGACAAGGTCGTCGTCTTCCACGGCTCCGCCAACTACGACGAACGGGTCTTCGCCGCCCCGCACCGGCTGGACCCGGCCCGTACCCCCAATCCCCATGTCTCGTTCGGCGACGGCCCGCACGTCTGCCTGGGCGCGCACCTCGCCCGGCTGCAGTTGCGGGTGCTGTACGAGGAGACGTGCCGCCTGCTGCCCGCGCTGACGGTCTCCGGTCCGCCGCGGCGGCTGGTGTCGAACTTCATCAACGGCCTGAAATCACTCCATCTGCGGCTGGTGGACGTCCCGGCTCCCTAGCCCCCGCGCCCCGCCGGGCCACCGCCACCCGCGCCAGCAGCCCCAGCCCCGCCCCGACCGCCGTCCCTGCCGCCGCGCCCAGGACGTCGTCGATGTCGGCGATCCGCCCGGCCCGCATCAGCAGCTGGACCGTCTCGAGGCAGCCGCACAGGCCGACGCCGAGCAGGAACGCGGCGGCGGCCGACCGGCGGGGCGCCGCGCAGCGCAGCAGCAGGGGACCCGGCACGTACACGGCGGCGCCGGCGATGTGCTGGCGGATCAGAGTCGCCAGTTCCTGGGGCTGGGGCGGTGCGCCGGGGGCGAAGAGGGCCTCGCCGGGCCGCCACCACAGGGTGGCGTCGCCGGAGCCGACCGGCTGGGTGGGGGTCAGCGTCGCGAAGAGGAGCAGCAGGAGCCAGCCGGCCAGGAGGGCGGCGGCCGTGGTGCGGGGGGCGGTTCCGGCGGGGGTGAGGGCGGTCCAGACGGCGAGGGACAGGGCCAGCATCGCCATGGCGACGAGGAAGAGCGCCACGGTGGTGGGGGAGACGGCCAGTACTGCTGCCTGCCACATGGTGCGCTCCTAGGGCGGGGCCGGTGACGTGGACCTGGGGATCAGGCGCAGCTCCACTTGGTGACGAAGACGGTCTCGATGTGCTCCAAGACGCCCCGGATGCATTCGTCCGGCAGCATCTCCACGCGGCCGGCGAGGGCGGCGGAGCCGTGCCGCAGGCGGCGCGCGCCGAACCAGCCGGGGAAGGCGGTGATCCTGGTGTTCTTGCGCTGGTAGCCGAGGCGTACGGAGAAATCGGCGGCCGGGCCGGCCTCGTTCCGCCGGTAGGACGTGGTGTATCTGCCCGTGGCGCCCACCGGGCCGTGCAGGCACAGCCGCCCGTTGGCCAGGTCGCCACAGCCGGTCGGGGCGGCGGGGGCCGGTGGGGCCGCGGCGGCGGAGGCGGCGACCAGGCACAGGGCGGCGAGCGTGGCGCCGGCGCGGGGGACGTAGTGGTGCCCGGCCGGGCGGCCGGTGAGCGGGCGGGGTCCCCTGCGGCGTGGGGGCACCGTACGGCGGGGTGCGGGAACGGTCATTCGCACACCGCCTCGTCGCCGGTGATGGCCCCGACGCCGCCCGGGTTCTGCGGCGGCCGCTCCGCCCTGACCGGAGTCACCGCCTTGAAGTCGTTGCCGACCGTCACGTGGAGCACCGGCCCGCGGCCCGCCACCGGGCGCAGCTGCGCACCGGGCAGCGCGGCGGCCAGCGAGCGGGCCGAGCGGTCCCAGCGCGGGTCGTAGTCGATGACCGTACGGGGCGCCGCGCCGCCCGCCGTGGTGCCGGGGACGCCGGCACCGAGGAAGCCGGTGGCGCGCAGGGCCTTGGCGACGGTGTCGCCGAGGGCGGGCCGCTTGGTGCCGTTGTCGACCTGGACCTTGATCTGTGACGGCGGCACGTCCACGACCGTGGCCTGCGGCTTCTTCGTGTTCATGGCCGGGCGCAGGGCGATCGGCTTGTCGTCGCGTACGGCCTGGAAGAGCTGCTGGGCGGCCACCGGGTCCCAGCGGACGGCCTCGCCGCCGCCCGGCAGCCGCAGATTCTCCTTGGCCAGGGGGACCGAGACGAATTCCGAGGAGGACGGGGTGAAGCCGCGCATGGCCTGGCCGAGGTCGACCAGGTCGTTGGCCTCGAACCCGGAGTCGGCCCGTACGGATTCCAGCATCGTCTCGGCGACGTCCTTGAAGCGGATGGGGTTCATCAGGACGCCGGAGGAGGTGATCTTGTGGATGAGGGACGCCAGGAAGCGCTGCTGGCGGTGCATCCGGCCCAGGTCGGCGGAGGCGTCGATATGGCGGGAGCGGACGTACTGGAGGGCCTGCCCGCCGCCGAGGAGCGTCTTGCCGGCGGGCAGGTCGAGGCCCGTGAAGCTGTCCCTGAGCGGGCGCGGGGTGCAGATCTCCACGCCGCCGACCGCGTCCACGCTCCGCATGAAGCTGGTGAAATCGACCTCCAGGTAGTGGTCGATATGGACGCCCGTCATGTGCTCGACGGTCCGGACGGTGAGGTTGGGGCCGCCCTCCGCGTACGCGGCATTCAGCTTCACGGGGTGCTTGCGGAGCTGCCGGCCGGTGGCGTCCCGGTGGGCGGGGACCTCGGCGTAGGAGTCGCGGGGCAGGCTGATGATGCTGGCGCGGTCCCGCTCGGCGGAGAGGTGCACCAGCATCAGGGTGTCGGTGCAGTGACACGGGACACCGCCCAGGTGGTACGTCCGCTTCTCCTCCTTGGTGAGCTTGTCGCGGCCGTCCGTGCCGACGACCAGGAAATTCAGTCCGCTGCCGCCGCCGGGCCGTTCGTCCGTCGGCATGCCCTGGAAGGCGTCCACCCTGCCGATCCGCGTCTCCACGCCGGTGACCATGGCGTGGCCCACACCGCCCGCGCCCAGCAGCAGAGCGGCGGCCACGGTGCTGGTCCGCAGGCCCCAGCGCTTGCGCGGCGGACGCCGGCGCCCCGTCGGCCGGGTGGTCCGGCGCTGCGTGGGGCGGGAGGAGCGGGACGGGGCGGTCACGAGGGACACCTCCGCGGCGGGACGGGCGGCGAATCGGGTGAAGCCGGCGGGAACACCGTAGGCCTATACGATCGACTGCAAAGCGTCACACGCCGGGCGCCGGCCGCCCGGCCACCCGTCCGACGTCCGCCCCTGTCCCCCGTTCGCGGTAACGTGAGGTGCGATTCCGCAGTCTCCCGGCGGACGCTGCCGCCCCTGGCGGCTCGCCGCGGGCCGTCCCCCCGAGGAACCATGCCGCAGCAGCAGCCCCCGGCCGTCTCCGTGATCATGCCGGTGCTCAATGAGGAACGACACCTGCGCAATTCGGTCCGGCACATCCTGGAGCAGGAGTACGCCGGCGAGATGGAGGTGGTGATCGCCCTCGGCCCGTCCATGGACCGTACGGACGAGATCGCCGCCGAGCTGGTGAGCGAGGACGCGCGGGTGCACACCGTGCCCAACCCGACGGGCCGCACGCCCGCCGCGCTGAACGCAGCGATCGAGGCCTCCCGGCACCCGGTCGTCGTCCGCGTCGACGGCCACGGCATGCTCTCGCCGAACTACATCGCCACCGCCGTCCGCCTCCTGGAGGAGACCGGGGCGCAGAACGTCGGCGGCATCATGCACGCCGAGGGCGAGAGCGCCTGGGAGGAGGCGGTCGCCGCCGCGATGACCTCCAAGATCGGCGTGGGCAACGCCGCCTTCCATACGGGCGGCAAGGCGGGGCCCGCCGAGACCGTCTACCTCGGCGTGTTCCGGCGCGAGGCGCTGGAGCAACAGGGAGGCTACAACGTGGAGTTCATCCGCGCGCAGGACTGGGAGCTGAACTTCCGGATCCGCGAGGCGGGCGGCGGCGTCTGGTTCTCGCCGGAGCTGAAGGTGCAGTACCGGCCGCGGCCGAGCATCAAGGCGCTGGCCAAGCAGTACAAGGACTACGGGAAGTGGCGGCACGTCGTCGCGCGCTACCACGCCGGGTCGATCAACCTGCGCTATCTGGCGCCGCCGACCGCGGTGTGCGCCATTGCGGCGGGCGCCGTGGTCGGCGTGACCGTCACCCCCTGGGGCTTCGGCTTCCTCGGCGGCTACCTGGCGGGCATCGTGGCGGGCTCGCTCCCGGCCGGCAAGGGGCTCTCGCTCAAGGCCCGCGCCCAGATCCCCGTCGCGCTCGCCACGATGCACATGTCCTGGGGCTACGGGTTCCTCACCAGCCCGCGGTCGCTCGCCAGGAAGGTCATCGCCAGCCGGCGCCCGGCGGTCCTCGCGCCCGCGGCCGAGCAGCCCGCGGCCGAGTAGGGCGCAAGGGCGCAACAGGCACAAGAAAGGGGGCGGGGCGGCCACTTCGGCCGCCCCGCCCCCTTTCCGTGCCGGATCTCCGGACCGGTGCCGGCTAGAAGGAGTAGTCCGGATTCACCTTCATGCACGCCTTCTTGTCGTCACCGTTGAGCGCATCCGCACTGTCCGGCGCCTTGTCCGCGTCCTTGTCGCCGCCCTGCTTCTTCGGGTACTCCGTCCCCGTACGCCAGTCGTTGCCGACCACCAGCCGCATCTGGGTGACCGCGCTGGACTCCTTCACCGCGCTCTTGGCCAGGCCGAGCGCCTTGGCCAGCGCGAGGGCGTCGCCGCGCTGCGCCTTGTCCCGGTACGTGATGGTGGTGTCGGCCTGGGTGGTGAGGGAGGAGTCGGTGCCGGCGGCGGTGTAGCCGCGCTGGGCGAGCTGCTGCTGGATGACGGACGCGCGGCCGGAGACCGGTCCCGTCACCGTGCTGTTGGTGCCGTTCTGGACGACAACCTTCAGCTCCCCCTTGGGAGTTGACGGCTTGGGGTCGGGAGCCGGCTTCTTCTTGGCGCCCCTGCCGTCCAGCGCGGTGTCGTTGCGCATCATCGCGAAGGTCTGCTCCGCGTCGCCGGGCTTGGGCAGCACATACGACTCGTCGGGGCTGTACACCCAGGGCATGGTGACCATCGTGATGCGCTTGGTGGGCACCCGGTTGAGGTCGCCGCCCAGGTCGTAGAGCTTCTTGACGGTGTCGAGCCCGTCGTCGACGGTCAGCGCATTGGTCGCGGCCTCCGCCAGGTCGTTCAGTTCGCCGGGGTTGGTGAGCTTGGCGTTCTGCTTGAGCTGGCGGACCATGGAGTTCATGTACATGTGCTGGGCCTTGGCCCGGCCGATGTCGGTGTTGTCCTCGAAGCCGTAGCGGGTGCGCAGCCACTGGAGCGCCTGGACGCCCTTGACGGAGTGGGTGCCCTTGGTCAGCTTCAGGCCGCTGCCGTGGCCCTTGCTGTCGTGCGAGTAGACATTGCTGTCGACGCAGACCGGTACGCCCCCGATGGCATCGGCCATGTCCACCACGCCGGAGAAGTCGACCATCATGAAGTGGTCGATGTAGATGCCGGTCAGCTCCTGCCAGGTGGCGAGCGTGCAGCCCGGACCGCCGTGCTGGAGCGACTGGTTGATGGCGGCGGTGGTCTGCGGATACTTCTCGTGGGTCTTGGGGTCGGTGCACTTGGGGATCGTCACCCGGGTGTCCCGGGGGATGGATATCACCGACATGTTGCTGCGGTCGGCGGAGACATGCAGCAGCATCTGGACGTCGGCCAGCGGCTTGCGGTCCGCGTCCTGGCGGGCGCCGCCGAGCTTGATGTTCTCCTTGTTGTCCCGGCCGTCCGAGCCCAGCAGCAGGATGTTCAGCGGCGTCTGCCCGAACGCATTGGGGTCGGGCTTCTTCAGATCGCTGCCGCCCAGGGTTCTCGGGGCCTTGCGGAGGTTCGCGTTGAGGTGCTCGTAGTACCAGTAACCGGCGCCCGCCCCGGCGACCAGCAGGAAGCCGAGGCCGAGCGCCGTCCAGCGCAGCGCCTTGCGGCCCTTGCCGCCTTTGCCGCCCTTCTTGCGGCGGCGCCGGCCACCGTCGCGGCCGCCGCCCTCGTCGGGCGCGGGCGGCACCTCGCCGTCGTCGCCCGGCGTCCAGCCGGGCGCATCCGGCGGCAGCCCGCCCTCCCCGTCCTCGTACAGGCTGTCGTCGAAGCCCAGCCGCTGTGCTTTTCCGGGCCGGCGTTGCTCCGGTGATCGCTCACCGCGCACACTGCTCTGCCGCATTGGCCCTCTCCCCGTTGTCAGTTAGGTGGTGCGCCCGGCGCCTTCGCAGGCGGACGGATCCCGCTCAGATCACTTGGCGCAGATGTTCTTGTCATCTGCATTGACGTTCTGGACACCGTCCGGGGTTTCGGTCGGCGCCTCGATCGGCTCGCCCGCGCCCGTGAAGTCCTTGCCAAGGACCAGCTTCATCGGCACGCGGTCGCCGGCGTCCTGCGAGGACTTCTTCAGCGCGCTCTTGGGCAGGCCCATCCAGTCGGCCAGCGTCGCGGCCTGGTCGGCCTGGTTGGGGGCGTACTCGAGAACGGTCCTGGCCACCTTCTGCGGGGCGTTGCCGGCATTGGTGGAGAGCCGGGCGGCCTTGGTGTTCTGCAGCCAGTCGACGGTCTCCTGGGCCGCGCCGATCGGCCCGCCGCCGTTGCTGACATCGACCCGTACGAGCTCCGGCGGGGCCTTCTTGACCGGCGCCTTCTTGCCCTTGGACTTCTTGCCCTTGGCCAGGGCGTGGTCGGCCTGCACCATCCGGAACAGCGGGTCGGCCTTGGCCTTGTCGAGTATCACGGTGGCCGGGTCCTGGGGGTTGTCCAGCACCGGCACCGTCGCGAAGGTGATCTTGTTGATGTTCACCTTCTTCATGTCGTCGCCGAAGTCCATCAGCTTGCTCGCGCTGCCGATGCCGGTGTCGACGGTCAGCGCCTTGGTCGCCGCCTGGGCGACGTCGTACAGCTTGCCCGGGCTGCTGAACGCACTGGACTTCAGCTTGCGGATCAGCGAGCCGATGAACTGCTGCTGGAGCTCGATCCGGCTCAGGTCGCTGCCGGTGCCGACGGCGTGCCGGGTACGGACGAACGCCAGGGCCTGCTCGCCCTTGACGACATGCCGGCCGGCCTTCAGCTTCAGATGCGACTTGGGGTCGTTGATGTCCTTGCCGGCACACACCTCGACGCCGTCCACCGCATTGGAGAGCTCCTTGACCGCGTTGAAGTCGGCCATCATGAAGTGGCTGATCTTCAGTCCGGTCAGCTTCTGCACGGTGCGCCAGGTGCAGCCCGGGTCCCGGCCCTCCTGGCCGAGGCTGGTGTTGAAGCGCACCTGCTGCTCGCCCGGGATGACCTTCTTCGAGCCGTCCTTCTGCTTCGTGGGGCAGTTGGGGATGTCGGTGATCAGGTCGCGCGGAATGCTCAGCGCGGTCGCGTTCGACCGGTCCTTGGAGATGTGCATCAACAGCGTGGTGTCCGCGTGCCCGACGCTGCCCATGTCGCCGTAGCCCGCGTTGCCCTTGCCGGCGCGGGAGTCCGTCCCGATGACGAGAAGATTGACCGGGCCGTCGGAGACCGCGTCGTTCTCGATGCCGACGTCGACCTTGTTGATGTTGCCGTCCAGCTGCTGGTAGATGACGTACGCCGTGGTGGCGGCGGCCACCAGGACGACCCCCAGCACGCCGGACGTCCAGATCAGCGCCTTCTTCTTGCCGGACTTCTTCGGCTTGGGCCGACGGCGGCTCGCAGAGCCCGAGGCCATCGCGGTCGACGTGCCCCGGGCGGCGGCGCGGCGCTCGGCCCGGCCGCCGGTGGGCCGCCCGTTGCCACCGCCACGGCGGTCGCGCTGGACCGGCAGCGGACGGGTGTCGCTGTCACCGCCCCGCTCCGCGGGATTTCTCCGGGCGCGTCTGGGACCGGAGGCCTTACGGCCGGAGGGCCGGTCCGCGGCACGACCGGCAGGGTCCAGCCGCAGCTCGTAATTTCCGGTGTCGGGATCGAACACCCACTGATCGGCGGGATCGACGTTGTCGTCGCCCGCCCGCCCACGGCCTTGCGCGTCCACGGTGCCTTGAATCCTCCGTCGGTGGCGCGGCGCCTCCCCCTCAAGGCGCTCGGTCGGTCGATCGTGCAAATACTTGTGACCTCATGGTCATCGGCCCGTGGTCGGGCGGGCCGGGTCGCTCACACTATCCGCCCAGTTCAGCGCCCGGCGACGCCGGTGACAAATTCCACTTCCCTACAACTGGGCAATCCGCCCAATCCATTCGAGAGGCTGCGGGTTCGCCGCGGGTTCCTTTGCGGCTTCTTTATTCGCAGGTCCCGCGTTCCGCCGTGGTCCCCGGAAAGGGCGGCGCCGAACCGCCGGCCGGCGAGGGCGGATCATCGGGTTTCCCGTCCGAGGCGGCGGCCGTCTCCTCCGGGTCCTGCGTCGGCGCCACCGCCACCGGGCGGTCCCTGCGCAGCTCACCGAAGAGACGGCCCGCGTCGGGCTCCACCAGCTCGTCGCGATTGGGGTCGTAGCGGTACTCCTGACGCGGCACCGTCAGGAACTGCACCCGGCCCGTGGGAATGCTGCGCATGCTGCGGACCAATTCGTACAGGCCGGTGAGCGAAGCCAGATCCGCATCGGTGGTCAGGGAACTCGTCGCGGCATCCAGCACCGGATACAGCCGCGTCGGATTGAGCAGCACACCATTGCTTTGCACTTTCTTCACGAGCGCGCCAAGAAACTCCTGTTGGCGTTCCATACGCTGCGTGTCACTGCCGTTACCCAGGCTTTTCCGGGCCCGTACAAATCCGAGCGCATCCTCCCCGTGCAGCGTCTGCCGACCGCCCGGCAGCACCAGATGCGCCTTCTCGTCATTGATGGGCCGGCGCAGGCAGACCTCGACGCCGTCCACCGCGTCCACCATCTTCTTGAACCCGACGAAATCGATGATCATGTGGTGGGTGATCCGGATCCGGGTCATCTTCTCGACGGTGCGGATCGTGCAGGCGGCCCCGGCGAACTGGAACGCCCAGTTGAACTGCGCCGTCTGCTCGGCGATCTCCTTGCCGTCGGAGCGCTTGCAGTGCGGCACCTGCACCATCAGGTCCCGCGGGATGCTGACCGCGGTGGCGCTCTTCCGGTCCGCCGCCAGGTGCAGCAGGATCGTGGTGTCCGAGCGCTGGGTGCCGCTGTCCGCGCCGTACCCCTCGTTGCCGTCGCCGCGGTTGTCGGAGCCGATCAGCAGGATGTTCTCGACGTTCGGCGGGCCCGCATCGGGCCGCTCGGCCTCGTACTTCTCCAGCTCGTTCTGGGTGTCGCTGTCGAACCGGATATTGCCGTTGAGCTTGGTGTACAGACCCCAGCCGGTACCGGCCGTGACCAGTACGGCGGCCGCGGTCCCCAGCGCCGCCCGGCGCATCCAGTGCAGCGGGGAGGGCGGGGTGCGCGGCGGGCCGGGACCGTCGCCCGCCACCCCCGAGCGCAGCGGCCGCGGGCCCCAGCCGGGGAACCGCGCGCTGCGCGCCGCCGGGCGACCGGCACCCCGCCGCGCCCGGCCGGTGCCCTCGGAAGGGCTCTGGCGGCCGGACGGAGTCCTGGGGCGGTCGGTCAACTGTGCGTCCCTCCCTCACGGAGTCGGCGTCGCGCCCGCACGCGGTGCCGGCCGACGGTGACGGCGGACGAACCCGCGCATGGTTGCACGTAGGCAAAATCCTGGAACACATCGGGCGAACCGGCCCGCTCGCAGGGGGGCCGGTCCGCCGGACGGGGGAGGAAAAGGGGTCAGGAGGCCGGGAGCGGCGCCCGGTGGGTGATCTTCTCGTCGGCCTCGCGGGCGGTCGTCCCGTCCGCCTCCAGCCGCTCCAGGTGACGGCAGAGCACCACCGAGCCGCCGGTCGCCAGCGGCGCATACAGCCCGTACGAGAGGCCCTGCCAGGTGTCGTACGGCAGCCCCGACAGCACCCGCGGCGCCCCGGGCATCCCGGCGGCCGCGGCGTCGGCCGCCGCGCGCTCGCCGATGTCCGTGCCGGTCAGCTCCTCGCCGTCGACGGCCAGCGCCACCGCGCCCGGGTCCACCGGTACGAACGGCGCGAACCGGTCGCCCTGGCCCGGCACCTCGACGGCGTAGTCCGCGAAGCCCGCCGGGGGCTGCGGGAAGCGGCCGCCCAGCGGGCGCAGCGCCAGCGCCACCCGCTCCCCGGAACAGGCCCGCGCCGCCTCCAGGGTGTCGGGGCCGCTGACGACGAGGTCGGCCGCGGCCGGATCGCCGCCGACCTCCGCGACGACGCCGACCGACGAGCAGGCCACCAGCCAGACGGCGGTCTGCCAGTGGGCGGGCAGCAGCAGCGCGAGCCGGTCGCCGGGCGCGGCGGCCAGATCGCCCTGGAGGTAGTTGGCGGTCTTCGCCACCCAATTGGCGAAGGTGGCGACGGACAGTTCCACGCGCTCGCCCGTGGCGTCGTCGTAGAAGGTCACCAGCGGGCGGGCCGGGTCCGCGGCGAGCGCGGAACGCAGCAGGTCGGCGGGGGTGCGATCGGTGGCGTTCATCGCGGCCAGGGTACGCGCGGCGGCGGCCGGCAAACGGCCGGGCGCGGCAGTCCCGGCCACCGGTTCGGCCCATGCGCCTGCCGCCGTTCGGCCGATACACCGTCAGATCAGCGATGGCAAAGGGCGCTCGGCCGTGGCAAGGATGCTGTTCATGCGCCCTTCTCTTCTCACCGCTGCCCTCGGCGCCCTGACGGCGGCCGCGCTCGCCCTGCCGCTGCAGTCCCCGGCCGGCGCCGCCCCCACGCCCGCCGACGCCGCGCCGGGCAGCACCCAGTCCGTACCGCTGGAGGACCTCGTCGCGCCCGCCCCGCGCGCCGGCGAGCCCGAGCCCGAGCCCGCCCCCGTCCCCGGAACGCGGGTCATGCCGGTCAAGGAGGTACGGCCGTTCTCGCTCCTCGGCGTCGTCTGGGACGACCCCAACGTCCAGCTGCGCGGCCAGATCCAGGTCCGCACCCGCGCCACCGGTTCCCACACCTGGTCCGGCTGGCAGGACGTGCAGAGTCACAACGACGACCTCCCCGACCCCGACTCCGCCGAGCGCCGCAACAGCGGGGTACGCGGCAGCACCGCGCCCCTGTGGGTCGGCGCCTCCGACGCCGTACAGCTGCGCATCGCCCCCGAGGCCGGCGACCGCGTCCCCGAGAGCGGCGGCCGCGACCCGGAGTCCGGCGAGCGCGCGCCGGCCCCCGTCCCCGGCGGACTCCAGCTGGAGCTCGTCGACCCGGGAGCGGCCCCGCCCGCCGAGCGCGGCGCGGCCGCCGAACTCCCGCCCCTCGGCCGGGCCGAGGCACAGGCGGAGGCGCAAAAGGAGGCCCAGGGGCAGGACCAGGGCGAGGCCCCGAAGGAGGCCCAGGGCGACCCGCCGGCGCCCGACGGCCAGGCCGCCCCTCCCAAGGCGTACATCGGACCCCGCCCGCGGATCGTCACCCGGGCCGGCTGGGGCGCCGACGAGAAACTGCGCGAGCCCACCGCCGGCTACACCGGCGCCGTACAGGCCGCCTTCGTCCACCACACCGCGACCGGCAACGGCTACACCTGCGCAGAGGCCCCTTCGGCGATCCGCGCCATCTACCGCTTCCACGTCAAGAGCAGCGGCTGGCGGGACATCGGCTACAACTTCCTCATCGACAAATGCGGCGTCATCTACGAAGGCCGCTCGGGCGGCGTCGCCAAGGCGGTGCTGGGCGCGCACACCCTCGGCTTCAACGACGACACCACCGGCATCGCCGTCCTCGGCACCTTCACCGAGGAGGAACCGGCCAAGGCCTCCGTCGAGGCCGTCTCCGCCCTGACGGCCTGGAAGCTCGGCCTGGCCGGCGTCGATCCGCGCGGCACGGTGCGCCTCACCTCCGCCGGCAGCAACCTCTTCAAGAAGGGTGAAACCGCCCAACTGCACGTCATTTCCGGCCATCGTGACGGCTTCCAGTCCGCCTGCCCCGGCGACCGCCTCTACGACAAACTCGCCGCCACCCGCACCGCCGCCGCCAAACTCCAGGGCCGCTGACCAGGGCACCGGCAGTTACCGTCCGGTACCGTCCGGGTGTGCCACCGATGAACCGCTCGCGCGTTCGCTACGTCCTACCGGCCATGACGCGCGCTCGCCTCCCGATGTCCCACGGAGCGCGGCCGCAATTCCCGTCTGCCTACACTGGTCGGCCGTTCGCCGACCCCAGCAGGAAGCAGAGACGACAAGGTGACTGAAGCGATCCTCCTGGTCGGCGGCAAAGGCACCAGGCTGCGCCCGCTGACGGTGCATACGCCCAAGCCGATGGTCCCGGCGGCCGGTGTGCCCTTTCTCACGCACCAGCTGGCGCGGGCCCGCGCCGCGGGGGTGACGCACATCGTCCTGGCCACCTCCTACCTCGCCGAGGTCTTCGAGCCGTACTTCGGCGACGGATCGGCCCTCGGCCTGCACCTGGAATACGTCACCGAGGAGGAGCCGCTGGGCACCGGCGGCGCCATCCGCAATGTCGCCGAGCGGCTGCACTCCGCCCCCGGCGACCCGGTGCTGATCTTCAACGGCGACATCCTCACCGGCCTCGACATCAAGGCCCTGGTGGCGACCCACCGCACCTCCGGGGCGGACGTCTCCCTCCACCTCACCCGCGTCGAGGACCCCCGCGCCTTCGGCCTGGTCCCCACCGACGCCACCGGCCGGGTCACCGCCTTCCTCGAGAAGCCGCAGACCCCCGAAGAGATCGTCACCGACCAGATCAACGCGGGCGCCTACGTCTTCAACCGCTCCGTCATCGACACCATCCCGGCCGGCCGCCCGGTCTCCGTCGAGCGCGAGACCTTCCCCGGTCTCCTCGCCGACGGCGCCCACCTCCAGGGCATGGTCGACTCCACCTACTGGCTCGACCTCGGCACCCCCCAGGCCTTCGTCCGCGGCTCCGCCGACCTGGTCCTGGGCCGCGCCCCGTCCCCGGCCGTCCCCGGCCGCTGCGGCGACCGCCTCGTCCTGGAGAGTGCCGAGGTCGCCACGGACGCCAAGCTCACCGGCGGCACCGTCATCGGCGCGCGCGCCGTCGTCGGCGCCGGCGCCCGGATCGACGGCAGCGCGGTCCTCGAGGGCGCGGTGATCGAACCGGGCGCCCAGGTTCAGGACTCCCTGATCGGTGCCGGGGCCCGGATCGGGGCCCGTACGGTCCTGGACGGCGCGGTCATCGGCGACGGCGCCCGGATCGGCGCCGACAACGAACTGCGCGACGGCATCCGCATCTGGTGCGGCGCCGACATCCCGGCGGGCTCGGTGCGCTTCTCCTCCGACCAGTAAGGCACTGCCCGGCATCGCCTAATCTGGCCGCATGCCCGCCCGCAGCTGGGTCCCGCCCGGCCCCTACGACCTGCACCGCACCCTGTGCGTGCTGCGGCGCGGCCCCGGCGACCCCGCCTTCGCGGTGCGCGGCGACGAGATCTGGCGGGCCTGCCGTACGCCCCAGGGCCCCGGCACCCTGCGCCTGGCCGCCCGCCCGGCCGCCGGCACCGTCGAGGCCGAGGCCTGGGGCCCCGGCGCCGACTGGCTGCTGGAGGGGCTGCCCGACCTGCTGGGGGAGTCCGACGAGCCGGAGCGGCTCACCGCCCGGCACCGCATCGTCCACGAGGCGCGCCGCCGCCACCCCGGCGTCCGCCTCGCCCGGACCGGCCTGGTCCTGGAGTCGCTGATCCCCTCGGTCCTGGAGCAGAAGGTCACCGCCGACGAGGCCTACCGCGCCTGGCGGCTCCTCCTCCAGCGGCACGGCGAGCCCGCCCCCGGCCCGTGGGACCGGATGCGGGTGATGCCGGACCCCCGCGGCTGGGCCCTGATCCCCTCCTGGGAGTGGCACCGCGCGGGCGTCGACGCCAAGCGCTCCGACGCGATCCTGCGCGCCGTACGCGTCGCCCGCCGCATGGAGGAGGCGGCCCGGATGGACCTCGCCGCCGCCACCCGCCGCCTCACGGCCCTCCCCGGCATCGGCCCGTGGACCGCCGCCGAGACGCTGCAACGCACCCTCGGCGCCCCGGACGCCCTCACCGTCGGCGACCTCCACCTGCCGAAGATCATCGGCTATGCCCTCACCGGCCGCCGGGGCACGACCGACGAGCAGATGCTCGAACTCCTCGCCCCGTACGAGGGCCAGCGCCACCGGGCGGCCCGGCTGATCCTGCTGTCCGGCATCGCGCCGCCGCGCCGCGCCCCGCGCTTCCCGGTGGGCGACATCGCGCGGCTGTGAGGCTCCCGGCGCGGCGGTGCGGGCTCAGCGCACCACGATGAAGTCCGCGCCGTCCCGCGCGGGCCGCTCCTTCGGCGGCCCGGCCGGCCGCCCGATGGCCACCGCCCCCATCGGCTCCCACTCCCCGGGCAGCCCGAGCGCCTCCCGTACGACGTCCCGGCAGAACATCGTCGACGAGATCCAGGCCGAGCCCAGCCGCTCCCCGGCCAGCGCGACCAGAAAGCTCTGGATCCCGGCGCCGTTCGCGACCACGAACATCTCCCGCTCGGCGGCATTGCGCCGCGCGTCGGGGTAGGTGTGCGAGCCCTCCGTCACCATGCACGGCACCGCCAGGTACGGCGCGTTCCGCAGCACATCGCCCCGCCGTATCCGCTTGGCGATGGACTCCTCCGACTTCCCGTCGGCGCGCAGATCCGCGACCCAGGCCTCCCGCATCGCGTCCAGCAGGCGCGTGCGCGACTCCGGCGACTCCAGCAGGACGAACCGCCAGGGCGTGGTGTGGTGCGGCGCGGGAGCGGTGATCGCCGCCGCCACCGCGCGCCGTACCGCCCCCGGATCCACCGGATCGTCCGTGAAGGCGCGGACCGTACGCCGCAGCGTCACCGCCTCCCGTACGGCCTCCGAGGTCCCCAGCCGGAACATGTCGTCCTCGGCGGTTCGCACCATCGCCCGCGCCCCGTCACCGTCGCCCGCCTCCTCGACGACATGGGGGAGCCCGCGCAGCACGGCGACCGGCAGCCCGGCGGCCTTGCCCTTCACCAGGTCACCGGCGGCGGCCAGTTCATCGGCGGTGGCCACCACGGTGGCGCTGAGCGGATTGCCGTGCGCGTCCGTGCCGCCGCGCAGATCGTCCAGCACCCGCACCCCGGCCGCCCCGATGGCGACATCGGTGAGCCCGCCGCGCCACGGCCGCCCGAAGGTGTCACTGATGACGACGCCGACGTCGACGCCCAGCTCGGTACGGATGCCCGCCCGGATGGCGCGCGCCGAGGCGTCCGGGTCCTCCGGCAGCAACAGGACGGTCCCGGAAGGGGTGTTGGAGGCATCGACGCCGGCCGCCGCCATCACCAGCCCCTGCCGGTTCTGCACGATCCGCAGGGCGCCGCGGCGCGCCACCACCCGTACGGTCTCCTGGTCGATCGCCGCCTCGCGGTCGGCGGCCTCGACGACCCGGCCCTCCGCCTTGCTGACGATCTTCGAGGTCACCAGCAGGACGTCCCCGTCGGCAAGTTGGGACGTTCCGGAGCCGCCGGCCGCCGCGGCGATCAGCTTGACGAGGTCGTCGCCGGGCCGCACCTCCGGAATCCCCGGCAGCGCCCACACCCGGTACGCGGGCGCCTGGGGGGCGGTCACTGGATTCCTCCGAGGATGCCCCGGCCTTCAGACAGCCCGTAAAGGTCAGGAACTCTCAACTGCCATACCTCCCAGGTAGGTTCGTGTACATGGCGACGCAAGCGCAGACGGGCGAGGCTGCCGGGCACGCCCGGTATACCTACCGTCTGCGTGTGTCGTCCCCCGCCCGTACCGCGCTGCCCGGTGAGTGGGCGAGGTGCCGGTGGCTCTGGAACGAGTGTGTGGCACGGTCGAAGAAGGCGCACACCGCGGGTGAGAAGTGTGGGCCGGCTGCGCTGGACGGGACGCTGACAGAGGCGAGGCGGATGACGCCGTGGCTGCGGGAGGGTTCCAGCGTTCCGCAGCAGCAGCTCGTACGGGACTTCGACAAGTCCCCTGCCAAGGCGCTGAAGGACATCAAGGACCGGCTTCCGATGTGCCGGCGTGCGGGGATGCCCAGGGCGAAGCCGCACCAGCAGATAGCCCGACAGCGCCAGGACACAGCCCGGATGGGGTCTCCCCCTGCTCGAGCGGAGCCGAGAGCTTGGGGAAGGGCCAAGTCCGTGGTCCGCGACCACGACGCTTTGGCCGTTGCGGACTTCCGGCCGAAGTTCCTGGCCAAGACGACCATGGCCCGCAAGGCCGCCGATGCCGCCATCGGCACGGCTGAGGCGGCCCTGATCGAGAGGGGCCGCAAGCACGGCCGCGTCGTGCATCTGGTCCACCCCGCGCACACCACGAGGGACTGTGCGCAGTGCGAAGCGAGAACCAAGCACGCACTACCTCTTTCCGAACGAACCTGTGCCTGCACCGCGTGCGGAGCCGTCTCGCCCAGGGACAAGAACTCCGCCCGCGTGATGTCGCCCAGCTACCGCTGGGAGGTGCCCCCACGTCCGGGCTGGTCTGAACCCGGCTGGTGCTGATCGCGTAAGACCAGGCGGGGCGCCGCCCTGTCTGGCAGCGTGTGCTGGAAATCCCCGCTCAGCCCTGAAGGAGAGAATCCCTCCCCTTCAGAGAGAGGGGAGCAGTCAAGCCCGAACCTCCTCGGCCAGCGCCAGCGCCTCGCGCACCATCGTGGCCGTGGCCTCCACGTCCGTCATCATCAGCGGTACGGCCCGGCAGCGGATCCCGGCCGCCTCAACCTCGGCCACCGTGCCCTCGTCGACGGAGTCGACCAGCCAGCCGTCCAGCAGCCCCGAACCGTAGTGCTGCGCGACCGCGGCGGCCGTCGCCTCGACGCCGACCGCCTCCAGCACCTTGTCGGCCATACCGCGTACGGGGGCGTCCCCGACGATCGGCGAGAGGCCGACCACCGGCACCCCGGCGTCCGCGATGGCCTCCCGGATGCCCGGCACCGCCAGGATGGTGCCGATGCTCACCACCGGGTTGGACGGCGGGAAGAGCACCACGTCCGCCGCCGCGATGGCCTCCAGCACACCGGGCGCGGGCTTGGCCTGGTCGGCGCCGACCGGCACCACGGCGTGCGCGGGCACCGAGGCGCGCAGCCGCACCCAGTACTCCTGGAAATGGACCGCCTTGCGCTCGCCGTCCTCGTCGATGGCGACATGGGTCTCCACCCGGTCGTCGGACATCGGCAGCAGCCGCACACCGGGCTGCCAGCGGGCGCACAGCGCCTCGGTGACGGCGCTCAGCGGATAGCCGGCGGCCAGCATCTGGGTGCGCACGATGTGCGTCGCGAAGTCCCGGTCACCGAGCCCGAACCACTCGGGCCCGACGCCGTAGGCGGCCAGTTCCTCCTTCACCCGGAAGGTTTCGTCGGTGCGGCCCCAGCCCTGCTCCTCGTTGATGCCGCCGCCGAGGGTGTACATCACGGTGTCGAGGTCGGGACACACCTTGAGCCCGAACAGATGGATGTCGTCTCCGGTGTTCCCGATGACGGTGATGTCCGCGTCCGGAACCGCTGCCTTCAGTCCCCGCAGAAAGCGGGCGCCGCCGATACCGCCGGCCAGAACCACAATGCGCATGCCGGACAGTGTGTCAGCCGAAGGCTGAGTCCATCAGGGGTGGTGGTCGGGTGGCGGGAGGGCGTGTCAGCCGAAGGCTGGGTCCATCAGGGGTGGCGGCCGGGCGACGGGAGGGCGTGTCAGGGGTGCGGGCTCAGCGGGCCGCGGTCTCCTGGGCCGAGGGTGCGCACTGGGCACTGTGCATCGGCATGTCCGTCAGTCCGGGGAAGTAGACATGCAGGCTGACGGCGGGCGCCAGCGAGTCGTTGACGACCTCGTGGACGTACCCCGGCGCGAAGACCCTCTGGGCGCCGGCCTCCAGCGTGCGAGGGCCGTCCTCACCGCGTTCGGTCAACTCGCCCTCCAGGACCGTCAGCACACCCGACGAGTGCCCGTGGTCGTGCCGGCCGCTGCCCTGGCCGGGCACCCAGCTCAGCAGCCACACCTCGTAGCCGGGGCCTGTGCGCAGCCGGTGGTACCAGCGGGTGGTGGCGTCGTAGCGGACGAGCGGGGCCCAGCTGTCGCGGTCGGCGGCGATGGAGCGGGCCAGGCCCACGAAGCCGGCGACGGTGGTGGGGTGGGCGGGCACGGGCGGCAGCAGGTGGGGGATGGCGAGCGGATCGCCGGCGATCTGGACGTCGCTGTTCATGGGGTTACGGGTTCCTCGGCACAGGAGCTGCTGGGGGAGGGGTGCGGCGCGGCGCGGGCTTTCCCGGTGGGGGCACGGCGCGGGCTCGCAGAGAAAGCAGGGGCGCTGCGGGGTGGTGCGAGCGGGACGGCTGGAGCTCAGTGGCTTCAACAGCTGGAACAGCGACAGCGAGCCTGCGCAGCGCAGAGCGACCCGTAGGCACGGGTCAGTCGGGGCGCGGGAGTCACTGGCATGCGGTCAAGGAGACCGGGTTCGCGGCGCGATGTCAACCGGACGCCGGGTTTGCCGCGGATGTTTCACCTCATCCGGTTGCGGTGTCCGCTGAAAGGTTTGTGCACTCGTCGGCCGGGAGATGTCGCCCATCAACCGCGCATCCAAACGCCGTTGCGGTCCCGTGATCCGTCTGTGATCTTCCCCTCCCCCAAGCTCTTGAGGAGCAGGGGGGACCCCCACCGGCGCACGGGGTGCAACGTGAATGCCGCCCGTCGCGTCTCACGTGGTGGGAAGGAAGCGCCGGGCGGCATGCCCGGGGAAGTGTCCTGGTTTTTGATGATTTGAACACTTTCCGCATACGCTTGGTTCCACAGAGTGAATAAGAGGCCCAATAGCAGATCTCGGCTTGACTGGCCCGGATCAGCACACTTGTAATTTCACTCGTGTCGTTCAGCCAAAAACGATCACGGCTGGATCACGGGGACGTAAAGACAGACGAGGGGCGCACATGACCGAGCTGTTCCAGGAATTGCTGGTCGAGGAGGCGGACGAGGAGCTCGGCTGGCAGGAGCGCGCACTGTGCGCCCAGACCGACCCCGAATCCTTCTTCCCGGAGAAGGGCGGCTCCACCCGCGAGGCCAAGAAGGTCTGCCTCGCGTGTGAGGTCCGCTCCGAGTGCCTTGAATACGCGCTCGCCAACGACGAGCGCTTCGGCATCTGGGGCGGTCTGTCCGAACGCGAGCGGCGCCGGCTGAAGAAGGCCGCCGTCTGACGATGTCACGGCAGCCCGTAACGCCCACGGCGCGCGGCTTCGCACGGCATGCCGCCGTACCACGCCAACTCCCGATATCCCCCTATAGCGAACACTCCGCCTCCGGTGCCCTGACGGCCGGAGGCGGACTGCTGTGTACGGACCCGGTCAGCGCACCGGTGCGAACCATTAGTGTGGGGCACCGTCCGAGATGCGCCGCCGCCCCACGGGTCGCGCGCGTCGCCTCGTAGTCCGTCGCAGTGTCTTCCGGGGGCGGGGGCCTTGAGCGACTTCGCCGCGGGCCCCGGACTCCCGGGTCCGGAGGGCCCGTACCTCGATGTCCGTGCACAGCCAGTCGGCGGCCCAGGCCGCCTCATACACAGCTGACACCCCAGAGTTCCCGCGGCATGTCGTCACCGCCGTGATCGTCTCCCACGACGGGGCCCGCTGGCTGCCCGACGCGCTCGCCGGGCTGCTCGGCCAGGAGCGCCCGGTGCAGAACGTCATCGGCGCCGACACCGGCAGCGCGGACGACTCCGCCCAGCTGCTCGCCGATGCCATCGGGGACGAGCGGGTGCTGCATCTCGCCCGCCGCTCCGGATTCGGCACCGCGGTCGACGAAGCCGTCCGGACGGCCCCCGTGCTCACCCCCGACGACCTGGCCTATCTGCGCCGGCCCAGCGGCTGGGACCCGGTCAGCCGGACCTGGCGCGACGACGCCTACGACATGCCGGAGCTGCCGCACGGCGAGCCCGTCCAGTGGCTGTGGCTGCTGCACGACGACTGCGCCCCCGCGCCCACCGCGCTCGCCGAGCTGCTGCGGGTCGCCGACGCCAGCCCCTCCACCGCCGTCGTCGGCCCCAAGCTGCGCAGCTGGTACGACCGCCGCCAGCTGCTCGAAACGGGCGTCAGCATCGCCCGCAGCGGCCGCCGTTGGACCGGCCTGGACCGCCGCGAGCAGGACCAGGGCCAGCACGACCAGATCCGCCCCGTGCTGTCCGTCTCCACCGCCGGCATGCTCATCCGCCGCGATGTCTACGAGCAGCTGGGCGGCTTCGACCGCCGGCTGCCGCTGATGCGTGACGACGTCGACCTGTGCTGGCGCGCCCAGGCGGCCGGCCACCAGGTGCTCGTCGCGCCGGACGCGGTCCTGCGGCACGCCGAGGCCGCCGCCCGCGAACGCCGCCCCATCGACTGCGTCGGCCGTTTCGTCGCCAACCCGCACCGGGTGGACAAGTCCGGTGCCGTCTACACACTCCTCGCCAACACCCGCGGCGCGCTGCTCCTGTACACCCTGCTGCGGCTGGTGCTCGGCACCTTCCTGCGGGTCCTCGCCTATCTCGTCGGCAAGGTCCCCGGCCAGGCGCTCGACGAACTCGCCGGGCTCTTCGGCACCCTGCTGCGACCAGGAAAGATCCTCGCCGCGCGGAAACGCAGGGGCCGGCCCGCAGTGGACGCGAGCGAGCTGCGGCCGCTCTTCCCGCCGCCCGGCGCGACCGTACGGGCCACCGTCGAGCAGGTCGCGGGCAATCTGGCGGGCCGTGCCGCGCCGGATGTCGCCTCGGCCGGCCGACACGGCGCCGCGGAGTCCGGGCCCGGCGGCGACGACGCCGACTTCCTGGAGATCGAGCAGTTCGCACGGCTCAAGCGGATCGCCCGCAAGCCGGGGCCGGTGCTCTTCCTCCTGCTGCTGCTGGTCTCGCTGATTGCCTGCCGGGGACTGCTCGGCACCGGCGCGCTCACCGGCGGCGCGATGCTTCCCGCGCCCGGCAGCGTGTCCGACCTGTGGTCGGCGTATCTCGACAGCTGGCATGCGGTCGGCACCGGGGACGCCGCCTCCGCGCCGCCCTACCTGGCGGTCCTCGCCCTGGTCTCCACGGTCTTCCTCGGCAGCACCGGCTTCACGATCACCCTGCTGCTGGTCTGCTCCGTCCCGCTGGCCGGGCTCACCGCCTACTTCGCCTCCCGCCCGCTGGTCGCCTCCCGGCTGCTGCGGGCCTGGGGCAGCATCGCGTACGCCTTCCTGCCCGCGGCCACCGGCGCGCTCGCCGGCGGCCGCCTGGGCACCGCCGTACTCGCCATCCTGCTGCCGCTGATGGCCCGCGCCGCGGTCGCCGCCAGCGGTCTGCGCCTGAGCCCCGGAACCCGCCCGAGCTGGCGCGCCACCTGGGCATACACCTTGCTGGTCACCTTCACCGCGGCCTTCACCCCGGTCGTCTGGCCGGTCGCCGTACTGCTCGGCATCGCGCTCCTGGTGCGGCGCGCCCTGGGCTCCGCATCCGGAGGCTCGGCAAAGAGCGGAGACGGAGCGAAGCGGAGCAGCCGTGAGCCGCTGGTCGGCTACGTACTGCGCTTCCTGGCCGTGGCCGTCGTGCCCGTCGTGGTGCTCGCCCCCTGGTCGCTGTCACTGTTCGGCAGCCCCCTGCGCTTCTTCCAGGAGGCCGGGCTCGACTACGGCGCCGGCTCCGCCTCGGCACTGGACCTGATCGGCCTGAGCCCCGGCGGCCCCAAGGCGGCCGGCGGGCTGCTCCTGATCGGCGTCGTCCTGGCCGCACTGGCGGCCACGCTGCGCGACGAGCGGCAGACCGCGATCCGTACCGCCTGGGTCGTGGCCGTCGCCGGGCTGCTGTGCGCGGCGCTCGGCAACGGCTCCGGCTGGACCGGGCCCGCCATGCTCGTCTACGGGCTGGCGCTGCTGTGCGCCGCGGCGATCGGCGCCGAGGGCATCCGCACCCGGATGGCCGCCACGGGCTTCGGCTGGAAGCAGCCGGTCGCCGTGCTGATCGCGCTGGCCTCCGTCCTCGCCCCGCTCTACGCCGCCGTCAGCTGGATGATCACCGGCGCGGCCGGTCCTCTGGAGCGGCGCGATCCCTCGCAGGTCCCGGCGTTCGTCGCCGAGGAGTCCGGCAGCGACGACCGGGCCCGCACGCTGGTCCTCGACGGCAGCACCGGCCATGTCGACTACGCCCTGGTCCGCGGCTCCGGCTCCCGCCTGGGCGACGCCGACCTGGCCGTCACCGCCGGCGAGGACAAGCGGCTCGGCGGCATCGTCGCCAACCTCGTGGCGGGCTCCGGCGCCGACCAGACCAACCAGCTCGGCGGCTACGCCGTCCGCTACATCCTGGTGCGCGACGGCGCGCCCCGCGCGATGGGCCGGGTACTGGACGCGACCCCGGGCCTGACCCGGCTCAGCAAGGACCACGGCAGCGCCCTGTGGCGCGTCGACCGCCGCGTCTCGCGGGTCTCCATCGTGCCGGGCGGCGCCACCGACGGCACCACCGCCGGCCAGACCGCCGCGCCCGTCCCCGTCCCGTCCGGCCCCGTCGAGGCGCACACCGACAAGGTGCCCGACGGCGACGCCGGCCGGGTGCTGCGCCTCGCGGACGCCGCCGACCCGGGCTGGCGGGCCACCCTGAACGGCAGCGCGCTCAAGCCCGTGACCGTCGACGGCTGGGCGCAGGGATTCCAGCTCCCCTCGGACGGCGGACGGCTCGACCTCACCTACGAGAACCCCGTCGGCCACACCGTCTGGCTGTGGCTGCAGGGCCTGTTCGCCGTCGTCCTGGTGGTGATGGCGCTGCCGGGCCGCCGCCGGGAGATCGACGACGACCTGCCCGAGGATGCCGCCGTGGCGGCCGCCGCCCAGGCGGCCACCGGGGACGGCCGCCGGGCGCGCAGGCTGCGGGCCGCCGCGGAGGCCGCCGGTCAGCAGGCCGCGCCGGAGTCCGGCATTCCCGCGGCGCGGACGGGGGAGGAGCCACCGGCCGTACCGGCCCAGGAAGCAGTGCAGAGCGGCGATCCGTACGCCGCGGTCCCGCAGCAGCAGTCCTACGAGCAGTGGCAGGCCGCCCCGCAGGCCGCCCCGGCCCAGCCCGGTGAGCAGCCCTACGCTCCCGCCGACCCGTACCAGGCCGGTCAGTACGCGCAGCAGCCGCCGTACCCCCAGGCCGACCCGTACCAGGCGCCCGGCCCGTACGCGGCGGACCCCTACCAGGCGGGCGGCTACGACCCGTACGGCTACGCCCAGCAGCCCCAGCAGCCCCAGCAGCCCTACGACGACGGCACGACGTACCCCGGCTCCTACCCCGAGCCGCGCCGTGACGGGAGCGACCAGCAGTGAAGCGCACGATGATGTCCCTGATCGGCGCGGCGGTGGGGCTCGCCGCCGTCACCGGTGTCGCCGCCGTCGCCGTACCGGACGGCGCGGCCGGTACAAGCCCGCAGGGGGGCGCCCGGCTGCCCGTCCAGCGCTCCTCGCTGCTCTGCCCGGCCCCGTCGTCCTCGGCGGTCAGCGACACCACGTACACGTCCTTCGTGCCCAAGGGCGCGGCGGCCGGTGTGGACGCCAAGAAGGGCACCGCCAAGCTGCTGCCCGCCGGGACGGTGGAGGACCGCGGCGCCGACGACGGCAAGGGCGGCAAGGGCGGCAAGGAGAAGGGCAAGGGCAAGGACGAGGGCAGGTCCAAGGAGACGGGCGCGGACGGCTCCGGCGGCACCAAGATCGTCCCGCCCCGCGACACCCGCCCCGTGGCGCCCCTCAAGGAGGCCGGCAGGCCGGTCACCGCGACGACCGACGCCGCCGATGCGCCCGCGCTGGCGGGCGACGCGGACGGCACCTTCGCCCCCGGCTGGTCCGTCCAGCAGACCACCTCCGTCGCCGCCGGCAGCGGCCGCGGACTGCTCGGGCTGAGCTGCACCGCCCCGGACACCACGTTCTGGTTCCCCGGAGTGAGCACCGACAAGGACCGTCAGGACTACATCCATCTGACCAACCCCGGCCCGACCGACGCCGAGGTGGACCTCGAACTGCGCGGCAACGACGGGGAGTTGAGCGGCGCACGGGTCGACGGCATCACCGTTCCGGCGCACACCACCGTCTCGCGGCTGCTGTCCACGCTGACCGGCAGCCCGACCACCAACGCCGCGCTGCACGTCGTCGTCCCCCAGGGCCGGGTCGGCGCCGCCGTCCAGGCCACCGATGCCAAGCTCGGCAGCGACTGGCTGCCGCCCGCCGCCGACCCGGCCGCCGCCCTGGTGCTCCCCGGCATCCCGAAGGACGCCACCTCCGTCCGTCTGGTCGTCGTCGCGCCCGGTGAGGCGGACGCCGACCTCAAGGTGCAGCTGGCCACCCCGACCGGTCTGATCACCCCGGCCGGAGTGGACACGCTGCACGTCAACAGCGGGATGACCAAGGCTGTCGACCTCAAGGACCTCACCAAGGGCGAGGCCGGCTCGCTGGTGCTCACGCCCGCCGACGGCGGCTCCAGGGCCCCGGTCGCGGCCGCACTGCGGGTGACCCGGGGCAAGGGCGCCCACCAGGAGATGGCGTTCATCCCGGCGACCCGCCCGGTGGACAAGCGCGCCACGGTCGCCGACAACCGGGCCAGGGGCGGCACGCTCTCGCTCGTCGCGCCCGAGAAGGGCAAGGACGCCAAGGTCAAGGTCACCGCGTCGGCGGGGAGCGAGGGCGGCACGCCGGTCTCCAGGACCTACACGGTCAAGGGCGGCAGCACCCTCGCCGTCGACCCGCCGCGCCCGCCGGGCCTCAAGGGCTCCTACGCGCTGACGGTGGAGCCCCAGCCGGGCAGCGGCCCGGTCCATGCGGCGCGCACCCTGGCACAGCCGATGGGCGGCATCCCCGCCTTCACCGTGCAGACCCTCCCGGACGACCGGGGCACCGTCGTCGTCCCGACAGCGGGCCAGGACCTGTCTCTGCTGACGGACTGAGGCCCGGCCGGGGCGGAACCCTCAACGGCTCCTGCCCCGGCCCGCCCCGCCCCGCCGTACGGGATCAGTCCTGCCCATACCGCGGGTCCACCGACTCCGGGGCCAGCCCCAGCAGTTCGGCGACCTGCTCGACGACCACCTCGTGGACCAGCAGCGCGCGCTCGTCGCGGCTCTTGGTGCGGATCTCCACCGGCCTGCGGTAGATCACGATCCGGTCGCGATGTCCGCCACCGGCCGGCACCACCCGGCCCAGCGGGACGGTCTCGTCGTCCGCCTCGGCATCCGGCCGGGCGTCCGGGCCGAAACCGGGCACCTCCAGGACCATGAAGTCGACCTCCGCGAGCTGCGGCCAGCGCCGCTCCAGACGGTCCCGCGAGTCATAGACAAGATCCACGAAGGCGTCGGCGCGGCTCACCGAAAGCGGCACCTGGGGAGGCGCGATCGGGCCGCGCATGCCACGGCCGTGCCGGTCGCGGCGGCGGAGCCGCGGCTCTGGTGGTCGGGGAGGTACGGGGCTGTCCATCAGCATCGAGCGTAACCGTCGCGGGCCGGGTGGCACCGGGAAGCGCAGCAAGACGCACGATGTCGCCGAGTGACCGGTCCGGTCCGCACTCCGTTCGTTTGCATCCCCCCATCAGATCGCGGATCGCCCGCGGAATGACACGAACTGCACCGACTGATGACGGGTTTCCGCGCCGCGCGCCGTCCGTCCCGCCCTGCCCGGACCGGCCATGTCACAGCAGCGCGGAGCGCTTCCACTCGGGCGGTGGCGGGCGACGGGAGGGCGGGTGCAGGTCAGACGCATCGGACGAAGCGGGACGACACGGTTGGGTGAGCCGGGGGAGAGTCGTCGCGGCCCGCTCAAGAGTGCGGTAGCGTCCAACGTCGTGAGCCCTGTACGTCGCTGTTCGCGCACTGCGTGCGGCCGCCCCGCCGTCGCAACGCTGACGTACGTCTATGCGGATTCGACCGCCGTGCTCGGACCGCTCGCCACCTACGCCGAGCCGCACTGCTACGACCTGTGCGCCGAGCACTCCGAGCGGCTGACCGCGCCCCGCGGCTGGGAGGTCGTCCGCCTCGCCATCGACACGGGTCCCGCCCAGCCCAGCGGCGACGATCTCGAAGCGCTCGCCAATGCCGTACGCGAGGCCGCCCGCCCTCAGGAACGTGCCGCGGGCGCCGACGGGCCGCAGACCGGCGGACCCGGTGGCCGCGACGGCCGGCCCATGGAGGTGGCCCGCCGCGGCCATCTGCGGGTACTGCGGTCCCCCGATTCCTGAACCCCGGCGCCTCGGCCGGAAACTCTTCGCGATCGGCCGATGACGGAGCATTGACGCCAACTTGGCGCGGACACGACCATGCCTCCACTCCCGCGTGATCCGCTTCCGCATCACGGAATGGCGATCGCACCATCCCCCACGGGAGCCGCCCACGCCGGGAGGCCATGTGTACGTCCAACAGCTGGAGCCCCTCGCCAACTCGCTCGCCCTGTCCGCCCTCGTCGCCGCACTGCCGCTGCTCACCGTCCTCGTCCTGCTCGGTGCCGTACGGATGCGCGCCCACGCCGCCGGCCTCATAGGCCTCGCCGTCGCCGTGGCCGTCGCCTGCCTCGGCTACGGCATGCCCGCCGGCCAGACGCTCTCCAGCGCCGCCCAGGGCGCCCTCTTCGGCCTCTTCCCGATCCTCTGGATCGTCGTCAACGCCCTGTGGGTCTACCGGATGACGGTCCGCACCAGACACTTCGACGTGCTGCGCCGCTCCTTCTCCCGGTTCTCCGCCGACCCCCGCATCCAGGCCCTGGTCATCGCCTTCTGCTTCGGCGCGCTGCTCGAGGCGCTGGCCGGGTTCGGGGCGCCGGTCGCGATCAGCGCGGTGATGCTGGTCGCGCTCGGCTTCGACCCGGTCAAGGCCGCCGTCGTCGCCCTGGTCGCCAACACCGCACCGGTCGCCTTCGGCGCCATGGGCACCCCGGTCACCACCCTCGCCCAGGTCACCGGGCTGCCGCTGGACTCCGTCGCCTCCGTGGTGGGCCGTCAGACGCCGCTGCTGGCACTGGTCGTCCCGCTGGCACTGGTCGCCCTCGTGGACGGGCGGCGCGGACTGCGAGAGACCTGGCTCCCCGCGCTCGCCTGCGGAGGAGCCTTCGCCGCCGTCCAGTTCGCGGCGGCCAACTACGTCTCCGCACAGCTCGCGGACATCGGCGCCGCACTGGCCGGCACCGCCGCGCTGGTGGCCGTCCCCGGCGCTCGCCGCCCGGCCGACGAGGCGGTACGCACCAAGGTGCTCACCGGCGCCCGCAGCCAGGACCTCGACGTACGCGACGAGCGCCGCGAGGTCGTCCGCGCCTACGCGCCCTACGCGCTGATCATCTCCGTCTTCTCCCTCGCCCAGATTCCGCAGCTCAAGCAGCTGCTGGAGAAGGCCACGCAGACCTTCGACTGGCCCCTGCTGAATGTCGCGGCCCCGGACGGCACGCCCGTCGGCGGCAATGTCTTCGCCCTGCCGCTGATCGCCACCGGAGGCACGCTGGTGCTGCTCTCCGGCTTCGCCACCGCCGCACTGCTCGGCGTACGGGCCAAGGACGCCGTACGCGAATGGGCCGCCACCGTCCACGAGTTGCGCCGCACCGTCCTCACCGTGACCTCCGTCCTCGGCCTCGCCTACGTCATGAACCTGTCCGGACAGGCCGCCACCATCGGCCACTTCGTCGCCGCGGCCGGCGCCGGGCTCGCCTTCCTCTCGCCCGTCCTGGGCTGGTTCGGCGTCGCGGTCTCCGGCTCCGACACCTCCGCCAACGCCCTCTTCGGCGCCCTCCAGGTCACCGCCGCCCGCCAGTCTGGACTCCCGCCCGAACTCCTCGCCGCCGCCAACAGCTCCGGCGGGGTGCTCGGCAAAATGATCTCGCCGCAGAATCTGACGATCGCCTGCGCCGCCGTCGGCCTCGCGGGACGGGAGGGGGACCTGCTGCGCAGGCTGCTGCCGTGGAGCCTGGGCCTGCTGCTGGTGATGTGCCTGATCGTGATCGGCCAGAGCGGCGCCGTACTGGGCTGGATGCTGCCCTGACAACCGCCGGCGCGGGGGCCGTCGCGGATCCGGTGCCACGCACGGCCGGTTCACGGCCCCCGCACAGGACGGCCGGGTAGGTTTGGGGCTCCGTAGCGACTCAGCGACTCCAGGAGGCCCGGCAGTGACCGATCTGTCGCAGATCGTCAAGGCGTACGACGTGCGCGGTGTGGTCCCCGACCAGTGGGACGAGACGCTGGCCGAGCTGTTCGGCGCGGCCTTCGTCCAGGTCACCGGCGCGGACGCGATCGTGACCGGGCACGACATGCGCCCCTCCTCGCCCGGCCTGGCCCGCGCCTTCGCCCGCGGCGCTGCGGCCCGCGGGGCGGACGTCACCGAGATCGGGCTCTGCTCGACCGACCAGCTCTACTACGCCAGCGGCGCGTTCGGCCTGCCCGGCGCGATGTTCACCGCCTCGCACAACCCCGCCCAGTACAACGGCATCAAGATGTGCCGGGCGGGCGCCGCCCCGGTCGGCCAGGACACCGGCCTGGCCGAAATCCGCGGCCTCGTCGAGGACTGGACCAAGAACGGTGCCCCCGAGCCGGTGGCCGCCACCGGCGCCGTCACCCAGCGCGATGTCCTCGAGGACTACGCCGCCCACCTGCGCGACCTGGTGGACCTGACCGGCATCCGACCGCTGAAGGTCGTCGTCGACGCCGGCAACGGCATGGGCGGCCACACCGTCCCCACGGTCTTCGAGGGCCTGCCCCTCGAACTCGACGCCCTGTACTTCGAGTTGGACGGCTCCTTCCCGAACCACGAGGCCAACCCCCTCGACCCGAAGAACATCGTCGACCTCCAGGCCCGCGTCCGCGAGACCGGCGCCGACCTCGGCCTCGCCTTCGACGGCGACGCCGACCGCTGCTTCGTCGTCGACGAGAACGGCGACCCGGTCTCCCCGTCCGCGATCACCGCCCTGGTGGCCGCCCGCGAACTCGCCAAGCACCCCGGCGGAACGATCATCCACAACTGCATCACCTCCTGGTCGGTCCCCGAGGTCGTCAAGGAGAACGGCGGCAAGGCGGTCCGCACCCGCGTCGGCCACTCCTTCATCAAGGAGGAAATGGCCAAAACCGGCGCCATCTTCGGCGGCGAGCACTCCGCGCACTACTACTTCCGCGACTTCTGGAACGCCGACACCGGCATGCTCGCCGCCCTGCACGTCCTCGCCGCCCTCGGCGGCCAGCAGGGACCGCTCTCGCAGCTCGTCGACCAGTACGACCGCTACGCCGCCTCCGGCGAGATCAACAGCACCGTCGACGACCAGTCCGGCCGCCTCGCCGCCATCAAGGCCGCCTACCAGGGCCGCGAAGGCGTCACCCTCGACGAACTCGACGGCCTGACGGTCACCGCCGCCGACTGGTGGTTCAACATCCGCCCCTCCAACACCGAGCCCCTGCTCCGCCTGAACGTCGAGGCCCGCGACAGGGCAACCGCCGACCGGGTACGCGACGAGGCGCTGGCCGTCATCCGCGGCTAGAGCCTTTCCGGCCCTGACCCATCGGACAGGCCCTGGGTCCGCCCGTCCGGGGGTGGCCGCCGCATCGCCCCCACCCCCTCCGACCTCCGCACATCCCCTCCGCACAGGACCCGGCCCCCCGTACGGCGGTACGCTGGCCAGGCCGCAACCACCCCGAAGGAGCAGCCTCCATGCCGGTCGAAGCCAGCTTGATCGAGATCCTCGCCTGCCCGGCGTGCCACGCCCCGCTCGAGGACCGCACGGCCGCTGACCCCGCCGAGCTGACCTGCACCTCCGCGGACTGCGGTCTCGCCTACCCCGTCCGGGACGGCATCCCCGTGCTCCTCGTCGACGAGGCCAGCCGCCCCGCCTGACCGGGAAGTGCCGGGCCCGCCCCGGCGCCACCCGGTGTCCACCCGCCCGTACCGGCGAACGGAGGCCGCGCCCACCATGCTCGACGAGTCACTCCTCGATGCTCCAGAGGCGCTGGCCGGCGCCGACCGTTACGGACTGCTGCGCGGCGTAGCCGAATCCGGCGCCCGGGTCCGTACCGCCGCCCGCAGCGCCACCGAAGCCGGCATCCCCGACCTGACGCCCGACGGGCGGCCACGCGCCGTCCTGGTCGCCGGACCCGGCCCCGCCGCCCCCGCAGTCGCCGAACTCCTCAGCGCACTCGGCGGCGGCAGCTGCCCGGTCACCCACATCCCGCCCACCGGCGTCGCCCCGCTGCCCGGTGCTCTGCGCTGGACACTGCCCGGCTGGACCGGCCCCCTGGACCTGCTGCTGCTCGCCGGACCCGACGGTTCCGACCCGGGCCTCGCCGAGCTGGTCGAACAGGCCTACCGCCGTGGCTGCGCCGTCGTCGCCGTCACACCGGCCGGCGGCCCCCTCGCCGAGGCCGTCACCCAGGCCCGCGGCCTCACCGTCCCCCTGGCCACCACCCCGTACGACGCCGAATTCGACGTCGAGGGCGCGCCCCCGGCCGCCCCCGGCACCCTCTGGTCGCTGCTCATCCCGCTGCTCGCGCTCGCCGACCGGATCGGCCTGCTCACCGCGCCGCCGGAAGCGCTCGGCCAGCTCGCCGACCGCCTCGACCAGCTCGCCGAACGCTGCGGCCCGGCGGTTGCCACCTACACCAACCCGGCCAAGACCCTGGCCGCCGACCTCGCCGACGCGCTCCCCCTGATCTGGACCGAGGGCACCGTCGCCGGCGCCGTCGGCCGGCACTTCGCCACCGTCCTGCCCGCGCTCGCGGGCCGCCCCGCGCTCGTCGCCGAACTGCCCGAGGCCCTCACCACGCACCGCCCGCTGCTGGCCGGCACCCTGGCCGCCGGCGCCGACCCGGACGACTTCTTCCGCGACCGCGTCGATCAGCCCGCCGCACTGCGCGCCCGGGTCCTGCTGCTGCGCGACGGGGAGCCGGGACCGCACTCCGCCACCCGCGCCGCCAACGCGCTCGCCGACGAGTGCGACACCGCCCTCAGCGAGCTCGAACCGGAGAGCCGCAGCGAACTCGAGAGCGCCACGGAACTGCTCGCCATCACGGATTTCGCCGCCGTTTACCTGGCGCTTGCCGACACCCAGTGATCATTGGTCGGATCCCCGCGGACCGACCCGGCCAGCGGCACGTACACACCTGAGGAAGCAGCAGCCCCATGGACCGCCTCGCCAACACCGTGCGCCCCTACGCCTGGGGCTCCACCACCGCCATCCCGGAGCTCCTCGGCGTGGAGCCGACCGGCGCACCGCAGGCCGAGCTGTGGATGGGCGCCCACCCCGGCGCCCCCTCCCGCATCGACCGCGGCACGGGCCCCGTCTCGCTCGCCGAGGTGATCGACGCCGCCCCCGAGGCCGAACTGGGCGCCGCCACCGTGAACGCCTTCGGCCCCCGCCTCCCCTTCCTGCTCAAGCTGCTCGCGGCCGGCTCCCCGCTCTCCCTCCAGGTCCACCCCGACCTCGCCCAGGCGAAGGAAGGTTTCGCCGACGAGGAGCGACGGGGCGTCCCGATGGACGCCGGCCACCGCAACTACAAGGACGCCAACCACAAGCCCGAGCTGATCTGCGCCCTCACCCCCTTCGACGGCCTCTGCGGCTTCCGCCACCCGGCCCACACCGCCGACCTCCTGGAGGCGCTCGGCATCGACGACCTCAAGCCGTACGTCGACATCCTGCGCGCCAGCCCCGAGGAATCCGCGCTGCGCGAGGTGCTGACCGCCGTCCTGTCCGCCGAGCACGGCGCGATGGCCGACACCGTCGAGCGCGCCGCCACCGCGGCCGAGCGGCTCGGCGCCGAGGGCGGCCCGTACGCGCAGGACTACGCCGCCTACGCCGCCCTCGCCCACCACTACCCCGGCGACCCCGGCGTGATCGCCGCCATGCTCCTCAACCACGTCCAACTCCAGCCCGGCGAGGCCCTGTTCCTCGGCGCCGGCATCCCGCACGCCTACCTCAGCGGCCTCGGCGTCGAGCTGATGGCCAACTCCGACAACGTCCTGCGCTGCGGCCTCACCCCCAAGCACGTCGACGTCCCCGAACTCCTGCGGATCGTCCGCTTCACGGCCGGCGATCCGGGCGTCCTGCGCCCCGAGGCCGTCGACGGCGAAGAGGTCTACGAGACCCCGATCGACGAATTCCGCCTCTCCCGCTTCGCCCTCGCCCCCGGCGCCGCACCCCACCCGCTGGACGCCCGTACGCCCCAGGTCCTGCTGTGCACCGCGGGCACGGCCCGGCTGACCGCCGACGCCTCCGACACCCTGACCCTCGCCCCCGGCGAATCCGCCTTCGTCGCCGCCGGCGAACGGCTCACCGTCTCCGGCGAGGGAACCCTTTTCCGCGCTACGGTCGTTGCGTAGCGCTACGGTCGTTGCGTCGGCAGGTCGGCAGGTCGGCAGGTCGGCAGGTCGGCAGGTCGGCAGGTCGGCAGCCTCAGCGCCGGGCCGTTGCCGCCCCGGTAGGCCATTGCCGCCGCGGGACCGTGAGTATCGCCCCGGGACCGGGAGTATCGCTCAGGGCCAGGAAATACCGCCCCGAGCCCGGGAATACCGCCCCGACCCCGCCGCGTTGTGGCCCCGAGGGGGCGCCCGCATCCCCTAAGGGATCTGTTCCCCCACCCCCTAGGGACCCCCGCCCCCACGGCCGCATGCTGGCCTCATGCCACCGCCCCGGCGCCGGGCTGCAACAATGACCGCCGCACGGCATTAAAGGGGCGGTAAAGCCCGGTCGACGGAAGGGACAAGCGGCACATATGAGTGCATCAGGCGGGACAAAGGCCATCGTCGCGGCGCTGGGCGCCAACCTGGCGATTGCCGTAGCGAAGTTCGTGGCCTTCGCCTTCAGCGGCTCGTCCTCGATGCTGGCCGAAGGCGTGCACTCCATCGCGGACTCCGGCAACCAGGGCCTGCTGCTGCTCGGCGGCAAGAAGGCCAAGCGCGCAGCGACCGCCGAGCACCCCTTCGGCTACGGCCGCGAGCGGTACATCTACGGCTTCCTGGTCTCCATCGTCCTGTTCACCATCGGCGGCGTCTTCGCGCTCTACGAGGGCTACGAGAAGATCCACGAGCCGCACGTGCTGGACAACTGGTTCTGGCCGGTCGGCGTCCTGATCTTCGCGATCATCGCCGAGGGCTTCTCCTTCCGTACGGCCATCAAGGAGTCCAACGAGCTGCGCGGCCAGCAGACCTGGACCCAGTTCGTCCGCCGCGCCAAGGCCCCCGAGCTGCCGGTCGTCCTCCTGGAGGACTTCGGCGCGCTGGTCGGTCTGGTCCTCGCGCTGGGCGGCGTCGGCCTCACCCTCGCCACCGGCAACGGCATCTGGGACGGCATCGGCACCATGTGCATCGGCGCACTGCTGGTGCTGATCGCCCTGGTCCTGGCCGCCGAGACCAAGTCGCTGCTGCTCGGCGAGGCCGCGGGCCCCGAAGACGTCGCCAAGATCCGCGAGGCGATCGTCGACGGCGATGTCGTCACCCGCGTCATCCACATGCGCACCCTCCACCTCGGCCCCGAGGAGCTGCTGGTCGCCGCCAAGATCGCGGTCGAGCACGACGACACCGCCGCCGAGGTCGCGAAGGCCATCGACGCCGCCGAGGCCCGTATCCGTGAGGCCGTGCCGATCGCCCGCGTCATCTACCTGGAGCCCGACATCTACAGCGAGACCGCGGCCGCCGCGGGCAACGACCCGGAGGCGACGCCGGGCGGACACTGAGCCGTCCCGTAAGCAGCGGGCCCCCGCACCGGGTGAGGTGCGGGGGCCTTTCGCTGCGTACGGCCGGCCGGTGCTGCGCCTGCGGCTACCGGATCTCGCCGAGGACGCGCAGCACCGCCGCCTCGTCCTCCGCGCCCTGCAGCCGCGCCCGGAAGTCCGTATCCATCAGCTTCCGCGACAGCAGCGCCAGGATCCGCAGATGCTCGTCCCCGGCAGCCGCCTCCGGCACCGCGATCAGAAACACCAGCCTGGCCGGCGTCCCGTCCAGCGAACCCCAGTCGATGCCCGACGCGGACCGCGCGAAGGCGACGACCGGCGCGGTCACCGCATCCGTCTTGGCGTGCGGAATGGCGATCTCCTCGCCGAGCCCGGTGGTGCCCTGCGCCTCCCGCGCCAGCGCCACCCGTACGAGCTCCCCGACGTCCGCCACCTTGCCGGTGGCCGCCGCCAGCCCGGCCAGTTCGCGGATCGCGGCCTCCTTGCTGTCGGCCGCGAGGTGCGTCCGCACGGTCCCCGGCGTGATGTAGCCGGAGAGGATTTCCGGCCCGTCGTCGCCGTCCGCGTCCGGAGCCGTACGGGAATCCGCCGCACCGGCTCCGGTGGCTGCCCCGCCACCGGCTCCGGAGGGCACGGCTGCCCCGGCCCCCACGGCCACCCCGGCCCCCACCGGCACGGGCTCCGCCACCGGCGCGCCGACGGCCGCCGCGCCCCGCCCCTTCCGCCGCTCCGCGACATCCACCAGCGCCACCGTCGTCAGCGCCGTCACCACCGCCCCGGCCACCACGGCCACGAAGAACATCGGCACCCCGCCGACCGCCCCCAGCACCGCCACGATCGGTCCGCCGTGCGGCACCGCGTCCGACACCCCGGTCATCCCCGCGAGCGCACCGGCCACCGCGCCGCCGAGCATGTTCGCCGGAATGACCTGCGCGGGCCGCGCCGCGGCGAACGGGATCGCCCCCTCGGAGATCCCGAACAGCCCCATGAACAGCGAGGCCATCCCGGTCTCCCGCTCCTGCTCCGTATAGAGCCGCCGACGGAGCAGAGTGGCCAGCCCCTGGCCCAGCGGCATGACCGGGATCGCGGCGGCACACATGCCCATCACGGTCTGGTTGCCGGACGCGATCAGCCCCGCGCCGAACAGGAACGCGGTCTTGTTGACCGGGCCGCCCATGTCGAACGCGATCATCAGGCCCAGAATCGCGCCGAGCAGCACCGCGCTCGACCCGGTCATCCCGCCGAGCCAGCCGGTGAGGTGCGTGAACACCCACGCGACCGGCCTGCCGATGACATAGATGAAGAAGAGCCCGAGCGCGGTCGTGGCCACGATCGGAATCACGATGATCGGCATGATCGGCTGGACGAACCGGGGGACCCTGACCTTCTTGATCCCCTGCACGAGATAGCCGGCCAGGAAGCCGGTGACGATGGCGCCGATGAAGCCGGCGCCCGCCTTGGAGTCGTACAACGAACCGGTATTGGCGATCCAGCCGCCGATCATGCCCGGCACCAGCGCCGGCCGGTCGCCGATCGCATACGCGAGATAGCCGGAGAGGATCGGCACCATCAGCGTGAAGCCGATGACACCGATGTCGTTGACGTGCTTCCAGAACGACCCGTCGGGGATGACCAGGCCGCCGTCGGCCTGCGGATGCCCGCCCAGCGCCAGCGATATCGCAATCAGCAGCCCGCCGACCACGACGAACGGGATCATGTAGCTGACCCCGTTCATCAGCGCCTTGTACCCGACGCTTCGCTCTCGGCCGCCGCCGCTCTCCGGGGCCGCCGGACCGCCGCCCTCGTACACCGGCGCGGTCCGCACCCGATCCATCAGCGCCTCGGGATGGTGAATCCCCTCCGCGACCCCGACGGCCAGCACCCTCTTGCCGACGAACCGCCCCCGGTCCACATCCTTGTCGGCGGCGATGATGATCCCGTCCGCGTCTCTGACATCGTTGTCAGAGAGTACATTCTCGGCCCCGATCGACCCCTGGGTCTCCACCTTGATCTCATGCCCGAGGGACCGCGCCGCCTGCGCCAGCTTCTCCGCGGCCATATATGTGTGGGCGATACCGGTCGGGCAGGCCGTCACTGCGAGCAGCTTCAGCCCCTGCCCGCCCCTCCCCGCGCCCTTGGGGGGATCGGCTGGACTCATCGTCACGTGGTTCTCCTCACGAACATGAGCGCGGCCGTGCAGGGTTCTCCCGTTCCCGCGCTCCGGGCATCCTGCACCACACGGCAACGTTGTCAAGCCCCCTGGGTGCCACCCCGTCCCGGCACCGGAGCTCGCGCACGAGCCACCCCTTCCTGGCCTGGATGGCACGGATCCGGCCCCTCGACGGACCAATCGGGCTGGGGTTCACTGGGCCGATCGGTGTAGATTCGTGACCAGTGCCAGACGTCGCTGCTGATGGCGGTCGGGCGGTCCGCCCCGCGGACCGGCCGAGGGAGAGAGGGCCTCCGACGGACTGCGCTGCGGCCAGGGGAGAGGTGTATCCGCTTCTGCGTACGCCTGCCCGCGCCGCAGACTGCCCAGCCCGAAACCACGCGACGCTCGAGGAGCAGCCCGCATGACGACAGCAGCCACCGGCCAGGACTTCAAGGTCGCCGACCTGTCCCTCGCCGCCTTCGGCCGCAAGGAGATCACCCTCGCCGAGCACGAGATGCCCGGCCTGATGGCGATCCGCAAGGAGTACGCCGCCACGCAGCCGCTGGCCGGCGCCCGCGTGACCGGTTCGCTGCACATGACCGTGCAGACCGCCGTCCTGATCGAGACCCTGGTCGCGCTCGGCGCCGAGGTCCGCTGGGCGTCCTGCAACATCTTCTCCACCCAGGACCACGCCGCCGCGGCCATCGCCGTCGGCCCGAACGGCACCCCCGACAGCCCCCAGGGCGTCCCGGTCTTCGCCTGGAAGGGCGAGTCGCTCGAGGAGTACTGGTGGTGCACCGAGCAGGCCCTGACCTGGCCGAACTCGTCCACCGGCGGCCCGAACATGATCCTCGACGACGGTGGTGACGCCACCCTCCTCGTCCACAAGGGCGTCGAGTACGAGAAGGCCGGCAAGGTCCCCGCGATCGAGACCGCCGAGAGCGACGAGCACCGCGCCATCCTCGAACTGCTCACCCGCACCGTCGCCGAGTCCCCGCAGAAGTGGACGAAGCTGGCCTCTGAGATCCGTGGCGTCACGGAGGAGACCACCACCGGCGTGCACCGCCTGTACGAGATGCAGCGCGACGGCGAGCTCCTCTTCCCGGCGATCAACGTCAACGACGCCGTCACCAAGTCGAAGTTCGACAACAAGTACGGCTGCCGCCACTCCCTCATCGACGGCATCAACCGCGCCACCGACGTCCTCATCGGCGGCAAGACCGCCGTGGTCTGCGGCTACGGCGACGTCGGCAAGGGCTGCGCGGAGTCCTTGCGCGGCCAGGGCGCCCGAGTGATCATCACCGAGATCGACCCGATCTGCGCCCTCCAGGCAGCCATGGACGGCTACCAGGTCGCCACCCTCGAAGAGGTCGTCGAGACCGCCGACATCTTCATCACCACCACCGGCAACAAGGACATCATCCTGGCGTCGGACATGGTGCGGATGAAGCACCAGGCGATCGTCGGCAACATCGGCCACTTCGACAACGAGATCGACATGGCCGGCCTGGCGAAGGTCGACGGCATCGTCAAGGACGAGGTCAAGCCCCAGGTCCACACCTGGACGCACCCCGACGGCAAGGTCCTGATCATCCTGTCCGAGGGCCGCCTGCTGAACCTGGGCAACGCCACCGGCCACCCCAGCTTCGTGATGTCCAACTCCTTCGCGGACCAGACCCTGGCCCAGATCGAGCTGTTCACCAAGCCCGCGGAGTACCCGACCGACGTCTACGTGCTCCCCAAGCACCTCGACGAGAAGGTCGCCCGCCTCCACCTCGACGCCCTCGGCGTCAAGCTCACCGAGCTGCGCCCGGAGCAGGCCGCCTACATCGGCGTCCAGGTCGAGGGCCCGTACAAGTCCGACCACTACCGCTACTGAGCCATCCCCTGATCCCCGGCGCCCTTTCCGGCGCCGGCGATCAGCAACTGGCACCCACCAGCAGCCGGTGAACCCGGAAAGCCAGGCCCTCGCCCCTCACGGCGGGGGCCTGGCCCGTAAGGGCCCCACCACAGGCCCACCGAGCTCATCCGCCACCGGCCCGCCCGAAGGACGGCAAGCCCCATGCCCCGCGGCCACTACTCCCTCCACGACCCGCACGATCACACCCCCCTGGGTGAAGAGCACTTCCACTGCGCCACCGGCCCCTCCGGCTGGCGCTATGTCTCGCAGATCACCACCCCCTCCGGCGATCACGCCGGCTCCGTCGACCTCACCCTCGACGAACTCGGCCGCCCCATCCGCCTGGAACTCCACGCCTCCGCCTGGCAGGTCCGCGGCGCAGCCCTGGACGGCGTCACCTGGGTACGCACCGACCCGACCGGCGAACACGCCACCGAAGGCAACGTCCCCGCCCACGCCTTCACCGGCGCATCCCCCGCCTTCCTCATCGCCACCACCCGCCTGCTGCGCCCCGCCCTCGGCGCCGGCGCCGTCCGCACCCGCCTCGTCGCCTTCACACCCCCCGTCCTCGCCCCTCGCACCCTCGACCAGTCCTGGGCCCTGCTGTCGAGCACACCACACGCCACTGACAACGGCTCTCTGACCGCCGACGCATACCAGGTCAACGACCTGGAAACCGGCGAGCAGCACACCGTCCACATCGCCGGCGACGTCGTCCTCTCCGCCCCCGGCATCGAACTCGAATCCCTCGAATCCCCACCGTCGACGTTCCCGTAAAACCGCCGCCCGAGCCCCGGCGCCCGCCCCGCGCCGACGGCACACCCCCGCCTTCACCCGCCGCCTCCTGGCCCCGTCACGCAGGCGGCGCAAACCCCGTACGCGCCACCCCACCGGCCCCGTCCGCCTCCAGCATCACGTCCGTACGCCCGGCCCCGCCCCCGGCCACCGAGGAACTCGCACCGGCCGACGGCACCCCGGCCACCCCCGGACTCCGGCCCGCCGGCACATCCCCGGGCGCAGCCCATCGCCCCTCACCCGCCACCGGAACCGGGGCCGCACCCTCCACCGGACCTTCCAACGAAACCGTGCCTGCACCGTCGGCAGGAACAGGAGCCGGACCGAAACCTGGCCCCGGACCCGGACCCCAAGCCGTCCCCTCCTCCGGTATCCCCACCGACCCCCCGAACGCCCGCCGTGCCTCCCGTGCCTGCCGCTCACCCACCACCGCGGCCAGATAGGCCGCCGGATCCGCCTCCGCAGGTGCCATTGCCCCCGTGAACCCCCGCAGGTCCTCCGCAAGCCGCCCCGCCATCGCCCAGCCGACCTGCGGATCCAGCTGCCCCATCCGCCCCAGGTACTGCCGTACGGTCAGCCACCACCGGTCCGGCACCCGCGACAGATCCAGCCCCTCGACCTGCGCCGCCAGCCAAGGAGCCGGAGCCGGCAACCGCGCCCCCGCCTCCTCCACCGGTATCCGCTCCCGCACGACGAGCGTCCCGGCGAACACGTCCCCCACCCGCCGCCCCCGCGCCGACACCAGCGACGCAATGGACGCCACCACCCCCATCGTCAGCACGATCTCGATGGCACCCATGGCACCCCGCACCAGCGCATGCCGGAACCGGATGGGCCCCCCGTCCTCCCGCACCACCCGCAGCCCGCAGATCACCTTCCCCAGCGACCGCCCGTGGCTCACCGTCTCGATCGCAATCGGCATCCCGACCTGCACGAGTACGAACGCCGCCACCGAAGCCGCCGCCAGTGCCGCGCTGTCCATCGACGACATCGTGCTCACCAGCACCAGCGACACCGCGAGGTACGCCCCCCAGGCCACGGCCAGATCCACCAGCACCGCCAGCCCCCGACTCGGCAACCGCGCCGGCCGGAGCCCCAGCACCACCGCTTCACCCGTTACGAGCTCACTCACCGCGCCCCACGCCCTTCCACTCCCGCTTGCGCACAACTCCCGCCCACTCCACGCCGATCAGGCCCAGTCTGCCAAGCTGGCCCGGAACCCACCCGGCGCTACGAGGAGCGACCCCTCATGGACCTCGATGTCTTCGTCACGGCCCACAGTGCCGAATGGGACCGCCTCGAAGCCCTCCTCCGCCGCAAAAGCCGCCTCACCGGAACCGAGGCCGATGAACTCGTAGGCCTCTACCAACGCACCACCACCCACCTCTCCCTCCTCCTCTCCAGCGCCCCCGACCCCGCCCTGACCGGCCGCCTCACCTCCCTGGTGGCCCGCGCCCGCAGCGCGGTGACCGGCGCCCGCAAGTCCTCCTGGCGCGACGCCGCCCTCTTCTTCACCACGGCCTTCCCTGCAGCGGTCTACCGCCTCCGCCACTGGTGGATCCCCACCGCGATCCTCTCCACCGTCGTCGCTGCCCTCCTCGGCTGGTGGATCGCCGCACACCCCGAGGTCCAGGCGGCGATCGGCGCCCCGGAGGACCTCCGCGCAATGACCCGCCCCGGCGGCGAGTACGAGGCGTACTACTCCAGCCACCCCGCCGCATCCTTCGCCGCCCAGGTATGGACGAACAACGCACAGGCGGTGGCGCTCTGCCTGGTCCTGGGTGCCTTCGCCGGCGTCCCCGTCCTGTGGATCCTCTTCCAGAACATGCTGAACCTGGGCGCAGGCATCGGTCTGATGTCCTCCGCGGGCCGCCTCGACACCTTCCTCGGCCTGATCCTCCCGCACGGCCTCCTGGAGCTGACCGCCGTCTTCGTAGCCGCGGGAATCGGCCTACGCCTCGGCTGGACCCTCATCGACCCGGGCCCCCGCACCCGCCGCACGGCCCTGGCAGAAGAGGGCCGCTCCGCCCTCGGCGTCGCCATCGGCCTCGCCGCCGTCCTCTTCATATCCGGCGCCCTGGAAGGCTTCGTCACCCCCTCCGGACTGCCCACCTGGGCCCGCATCACCATCGGCGTCGTCGCCGAGCTGGCATTCCTCCTGTACGTCTACGTCCTGGGCGGCCGAGCCGTACGCACCGGCGAAACCGGAGACATCGCCGCCACCGACCGTGAGGCCCCCCTCCCGACGGCCGCCTGATGTGCGTCCAACCCAGCTGACCTGCTAGTCTCCTCATCTGCCCACAAAGCCATTGACATGGTCGGCGTGGGGAGGTAGATTCAAACGGTTGCGACGAACTAGACAGGCTCGTCAGCGACGGTTAGTCTCTTCTTCGCTTCGGCCGGAAATTCAAATCGGCGAAGCAGATTCGATCAATTATCAGAAGCTCGGCCGATTATCTCGGCCGCTCATCTTCTGCTAAAGTCGGAAAAGCCGAAAGGCAAACCCCTCCGACGGGGAAACGGAATCCCATCCGAACCGGAAACGGTGAAGATCGGATCTGTTAAAGTCGGAAAGGCCGGAAAGCGAAAGCTGGAAGGCCAGCCCCGCTCCAGCAGGGGGCCAGAGACGGAAACGGATCTGGTAAGGTTGGAAACGCGAAGAAGCCGAAAGGCAGAAACGCACCGGCGAAAATCGGAGCCGCAAGGATCTGATAGAGTCGGAAACGCAAGACCGAAGGGAAGCGCCCGGAGAGCCTGGTGAAACAGGCACAAAGGAAGCGTCCGTTCCTTGAGAACTCAACAGCGTGCCAAAAGTCAACGCCAGATATGTTGATACCCCGTCGACCGGAAATATCCGGGAGATGAG